>JBBQIH010000008.1:0-18368 GCA_038324725.1 Cyanobacteriota bacterium
TTTGTAGCGCTGGAGCACGGACTGGACCTGGCGGGCCGTGTCGTAGTGGACCGCGCCGAGGGTGTCGGGCTCGAGGATCCGCGACGTGGAGTCGAGCGGGTCGACGGCCGGGTAGATCCCGAGCTCGGAGATCTTTCGCGAGAGCACGGTGGTCGCGTCGAGGTGCGCGAAGGTGGTCGCGGGGGCCGGGTCGGTGAGGTCGTCGGCAGGGACGTAGACGGCCTGGATCGAAGTGATCGAACCTTCCAGGGTGGAGGTGATGCGCTCCTGCAGTTCACCCACGTCGGTGCCCAGGGTGGGCTGGTAGCCCACGGCCGAAGGCATGCGGCCCAGCAGGGCGCTGACTTCGGAGCCGGCCTGCACGAAGCGGAAGATGTTGTCAATGAACAGCAGCACGTCCTGCTTGTTCACGTCACGGAAGTGCTCGGCCATGGTGAGTGCCGACAGGCCGACGCGCATGCGGGCGCCAGGGGGCTCGTTCATCTGGCCGTAGCAGAGGGCCACCTTCGACTTGGAGAGGTCGCCGGCGTTGATCACGCCCGACTCCTTGAATTCCTCGTAGAGGTCATTGCCCTCACGGGTGCGTTCGCCCACGCCACCAAACACCGAGACGCCACCGTGTTCCTTGGCGATGTTGTTGATCAGCTCCTGGATCAACACGGTCTTGCCGACGCCGGCGCCACCGAACAGGCCCACCTTGCCGCCCTGGCGGTAGGGGGCCAGCAGGTCGATCACCTTGATGCCGGTCTCAAAGACGCGGGGCTTGGTTTCGAGTTCGGTGAGCTTGGGCGCCTGGCGGTGAATCGGGGCCGTCATGGTCGTCGAGACCGGGCCCTGCTCGTCGACGGGCTCGCCAAGGACGTTGAAGATGCGGCCGAGGGTGGCTTCACCCACGGGAACGGAGATGGGGGCGCCGGTGTCGAGGGCGCCCATGCCGCGCACCAGGCCGTCGGTGCTGCTCATGGCCACAGCACGCACCCGGTGGTCGCCCAGCAGCTGCTGCACTTCAGCGGTGATGGCCACCTGCTGGCCGGCGGAATTGGTGCCTTCGATGCGAAGGGCGTTGAAAATTCTGGGCAGCTTGCCGGCAGGGAATTCCACGTCAAGGACGGGGCCGATCACCTGGCGCACGGTGCCTTTGGTACCAGGGACGGCGGGAGCGGCAGCAGCCATTAGGTAAGGAAGGAGCGTGGTGTGCCCAGCGGGGTCCAACCACCCGTCTGAAGCGGGGCAACCTTACCACTGCAGGGGGCCTGGGGGCCTGGGGTTCGGTCACCCGCACAGCGCGGGGATGGCGCTGCTGCGGCACTGGGGCATAGGTTGGCACTCGACGGGTGTGAGTGCCAACTCGCCCCGTCAAAGCGACGCGCAACGACTCAGGTCGTCAACCCGTCGCTGCCTTCGCCCTTCCATTGCCGCAATTCATGGCTGCCGTTTCTCTCAGCGTCTCCACGGTCAAACCCCTCGGAGATCGCGTTTTCATCAAGGTGTCCGAATCGGAGGAGAAAACCGCCGGTGGCATCCTTCTGCCCGACACCGCCAAGGAAAAGCCCCAGGTGGGTGAAGTGGTCCAGATCGGTCCCGGTAAGCGCAACGACGACGGATCCCGTCAGGCTCCTGAAGTGGGCGTCGGCGACAAGGTGCTCTACAGCAAGTACGCCGGCACTGACATCAAGCTCGGCACCGACGAGTACGTGCTTCTGTCCGAGAAGGACATCCTGGCCGTCGTCAACTGATCTGACGGTTTTCCCGTCTGCATCACTACCAACCAAGCAATTTTTCTTCTTCCATGGCCAAACGCATTATCTATAACGAGCAAGCCCGCCGGGCGCTCGAACGGGGCATCGACATCCTCGCCGAAGCCGTTGCCGTCACCCTGGGGCCCAAGGGCCGCAACGTGGTGCTGGAAAAGAAATTCGGCGCTCCCCAGATCATCAACGACGGCGTCACGATCGCCAAGGAGATCGAACTCGAGGACCACATCGAGAACACCGGTGTGGCCCTGATCCGTCAGGCCGCCAGCAAGACCAACGACGCCGCCGGTGACGGCACCACCACCGCCACCGTCCTGGCCCACGCCATGGTCAAGGCGGGGCTGCGCAACGTGGCTGCCGGCGCCAACGCCATCACCCTCAAGAAGGGCATCGACAAGGCCACCGAGTTCCTTGTCGGCAAGATCGAGGAGCACGCCAAGCCAATCTCCGATTCCAACGCCATCGCCCAGGTGGGCACCATCTCCGCCGGCAACGACGAAGAAGTGGGCCGCATGATCGCGGACGCCATGGACAAGGTGGGCAAGGAGGGTGTGATCTCCCTCGAGGAAGGCAAGTCGATGACCACCGAACTGGAGGTCACCGAAGGCATGCGCTTCGACAAGGGCTACATCTCGCCCTACTTCGCCACCGACACCGAGCGGATGGAAGCGGTGCTCGACGAGCCCTACATCCTGCTCACCGACAAGAAGATCGGTCTGGTGCAGGACCTGGTGCCCGTGCTCGAGCAGATCGCCCGCACCGGCAAGCCCCTGCTGATCATTGCCGAGGACATCGAGAAGGAAGCCCTCGCCACCCTGGTGGTGAACCGTCTGCGCGGCGTCCTGAACGTCGCCGCCGTCAAGGCTCCCGGCTTCGGTGACCGCCGCAAGGCCATGCTCGAGGACATCGCCGTCCTCACCAACGGTCAGCTGATCACCGAGGACGCCGGCCTCAAGCTGGAGAACACCAAGCTGGAGATGCTGGGCACCGCCCGCCGCATCACCATCAACAAGGACACCACCACCATCGTCGCCGAAGGCAACGAGGTGGCGGTGAAGGCCCGCTGCGAGCAGATCCGCAAGCAGATGGACGAAACCGACTCCTCCTACGACAAGGAGAAGCTGCAGGAGCGTCTGGCCAAGCTGAGCGGCGGTGTGGCCGTGGTCAAGGTGGGTGCCGCCACCGAAACCGAGATGAAGGACAAGAAGCTGCGCCTGGAAGATGCCATCAACGCCACCAAGGCGGCCGTTGAAGAAGGCATCGTTCCTGGTGGCGGCACCACCCTGGCCCACCTGGCTCCTGCCCTGGAAGAGTGGGCCGCGGCCAACCTCTCCGGCGAAGAGCTGATCGGCGCCACCATCGTGGCTTCCTCCCTCACCGCCCCGCTGATGCGGATCGCCCAGAACGCCGGCGTCAACGGCGCCGTCGTCGCCGAGCACGTGCGCAACAAGCCCTTCAACGAGGGCTACAACGCCGCCACCGGTGAGTACGTCGACATGCTGGCCGCCGGCATCGTCGATCCCGCCAAGGTGACCCGCTCCGGCCTGCAGAACGCCGCCTCGATCGCCGGCATGGTGCTCACCACCGAGTGCATCGTGGCCGACATGCCCGAGAAGAAGGAAGCTGCACCCGCCGGTGGCGGTGGCGGCATGGGCGGCGACTTCGACTACTGATCGCGCCTGCGGTCAGCGTCGGATCTGCGGTCCTTCGCCTTCAGCTCCAAGCGCCCCCCTGCGGGGGCGCTTTTTTTTGGTGCTGCCGCCTCCGATTAGGGGATATCCATCGCTAGCGAGCCCTGGCGATCACCCGCCTGTTCTTGAGCAACCGCAGCCAGGCGGTGCGCATCCCTGCCGAGCTGCGGCTTCCCGACAGCGTCAAGCAGGTGGAGGTGAGGGCGCGGGGCTGCGAGCGCAGCATTGCCCCGCTGGGCAGCAGCTGGGACAGCTTCTTCCTCGACGGCCCCGGCGCTCCCAACGACTTCATGCCCGAGCGGGCCTCCCAGGAGCAAGGCGAACGGGACAGCCTCTGAAGAAGCCTCCAGATGCTGCGCTACCTGCTGGACACCAACATCACGATCGACGTGATCAAGCGCCGGCCGGCCTCGGCTCTGCAGCTGTTCAACCGCCATGCCGGCCACATGGCCATCTCGGCCATCACTCTGGGCGAACTGCTGCACGGGGCAGAGAAAAGTTCGGCGCCGGACCGCTCGCTTGCGGTGGTGGAGGACTTCTGCAGCCGCCTGGAGGTGCTGAGCTATGGCCCCAAGGCCGCCCAGCACTACGGACAGATCCGCTCCGCTCTGGAGCGGCAGGGACAGTCGATCGGGGTGAATGATCTGCACATCGCCGCCCACGCCCGCAGCGAAGGGCTCACCCTGGTCAGCAACAACCTGCGCGAATTCCAGCGGGTGGAAGGCCTGCTGCTGGAGAACTGGGTGATGGGAGCTTGAGCGATCGTCTTTCGCATGACTGGCCAAGCGCCATCGCCTGACAGGCGGCACACGTGGCCCAACCCTCACCTTCCTGCCCCACTCCACGTCTGATGCCCGCCCGCACCAACCTCACCGACGCCCTGCTGGCCCTGATCCCCGAGGACGGCAGCCGCGCGAGCAACGAGCAGTTGCGGGCGGCCCTGGCCGAAGAGGCCGACGAACCCTTCAGCGACGAGGAGTTCGAAGCCGCGAAGGGCCATGTGGTGGCCATGGGCGCCGCCGAGAAAGCCCGTGGCCCCGGCGGCGGCCTGAAGGCACCAGGCCTGAGCCCACCCCCCAGGGCGGCAGCGCCATCAGGCAACGGCCGCAGCCGCCGCAACGGCAACGGACCCGGCGCCGCCCAGCCCACCATCGCCCCCGGCACCACCGCCGCCTCGGTGCTCACCGGCGAGCTGCGCAACCAGATCGATGCCATCTGGAATGCCTTCTGGAGTGGCGGCATCGCCAACCCGCTGGAGGTGCTGGAGCAGCTC
This sequence comes from Cyanobacteriota bacterium, assembly GCA_038324725.1. Taxonomy (GTDB): domain Bacteria; phylum Cyanobacteriota; class Cyanobacteriia; order PCC-6307; family Cyanobiaceae; genus Cyanobium. The sequence continues at coordinate 4,719 of JBBQIH010000008.1, forward strand.
ACCTACCTGCTGTTCATCCGCCGCCTCGATGAGCTGGAAACGCTGGAGGAGCGCAAGGCCCAGCGCACCGAACAACCGATGGCGCGGCGGCTGTTTCCGGAAGGGGAGGACGCCCACAAGCGCCCCTATGAGCAACTGCGCTGGAGCCGCTTCAAGCACCTGGCCGCCGGCGAGATGTTTGCGCTGGTGGGCGAGAGTCTGTTCCCCTTCCTGCGCGAACTGGGGGGTGATGGCTCGGCCTATTCCGGCCACATCAGGGACGCCCGGTTCACGATCCCCACCCCAGCCCTGCTAGCGAAGGTGGTGGATCTGCTTGACGCGGTGCCGATGGCCGACCGCGACACCAAGGGCGACATCTATGAGTACATGCTCGGCAAGCTGGCCACCGCCGGCACCAACGGCCAGTTCCGCACGCCGCGCCACATCATCGAGCTGATGGTGGCGATGACCGAGCCCGTACCCAGCGATGTGATGGCCGATCCGGCCTGCGGCACCTGCGGTTTCCCGGTTGCGGTGGGGGAATACCTCAGGGAGCACAACCCGGATCTGTTCAGCGATCCACAGCTGCGCGAGCACTTCAACCATGGCCTCTTCCATGGCTTTGATTTCGACAACACGATGCTGCGCATCGGTGCGATGAACATGCTCCTGCACGGGGTGGAGAACCCCGATGTGCGTTACCGCGATTCACTCTCGGAAGACACCGCCGCGGAGAAAACCGCTACTCGTTGATCCTGGCCAATCCGCCCTTCGCGGGGTCATTGGACATTGAAAGCACCAGCGCCCGATTGCAGCGGGTGGTGAAAACGAAGAAAACCGAGCTGCTGTTCATGGCCCTGTTCCTGCAGCTGCTCAAACCCGGCGGCCGGGCGGCAGTGATCGTGCCTGATGGGGTGCTGTTCGGCTCCAGCAAGGCACACAAGGAGTTGCGCCGCACCCTGGTGGAGGATCACTTCCTGGAGGGCGTGGTGTCGTTGCCGAGCGGGGTGTTCCGCCCCTATGCGGGCGTGAGCACGGCGATCCTGCTGTTCACCAAAACCGGCCGCGGCGGCACCGATCAGGTGTGGTTTTACGACCTGACGGCCGACGGCTGGAGCCTCGACGACAAGCGCAATCCGCTGCTGCCGCTGGAGAAACTCGGGCCAGCCCCCAGGGAAGCCCTCGAAGAAGGCGAGCACGGGAAGAACAACCTGCCCGACTGCCTGGCCCGCTGGCGCCAGCGCAAGGACTCCGAGCGGGAGCGGGAACGCACGGAGCAGAGCTTCTGCGTGCCCAAGGAGGAGATCGCCGCCTAGGGCTACGACCTCAGCCTCAATCGCTACAAAGAGCTGGTGCACGAGGAAGTGGAGCACCGTCCGCCGCTGGAGATCCTGGCGGAATTGCGGGCGATCGAGCGAGCGAGAGATCCTGCAGGGGATCGAGGAGCTGGAGGGGATGCTGCGATGAGCCCATCCCATCGCCGCTCAGCGGGCCAGGCCCAGGAACACCAGCAACGAGCGGTTGAGCTGCAGCAGGTGGTCATCGGCCAGACATCCGATGCGTTGACCGAGGCGGCTCTTGGGCACGGTGGTGACCTTGTCGACCATCAGGCGGCTGGTGTTGCGGAGACCGTTCTCTGGTGTCGGCTCCACCAGCAGGCGAAGGATCGGGGCCTCAATCGGTTCGCTCGTGAGCGGACAGACCACGATCGAGAGGGTCTCCGAGAAGCCATCGTCCTGAATGATCACGGCCGGCCTGGGCTTGCTGGCGTAGCCAGGGCCACCGGCCATGGTCCAGATCTCCCCTCGCTTCACTGGCTGTACTCGTCATCCGGCCACTCGGTCACCGAATCAATGAAGGCCTGGATCTCGGCCTCTTCAGGGCTCTGGGCCACCAGCAGGCTTTGCCGCCGCGCCTCGGCCGCAAACCCGGGCGCATGCACATCCGGTACCCAGATCTGGATCGGCCGCATCCCCTGGGCCCGGAGCCGCTGGCGGTGCTCCCGCACCTTGCGGCGGTTGGCAGCACGGCGGGCTTCCTGGGGGCTAGCGCCCGGGGTGGCTTCGGCTTCCATGACAGCGTCAGCGCTGGTTACATGTCATGGTAACGGGGGTCGCGGACGAGCTGCTTCAGCAGGGATCAGGCTCCAGGCCCAGATAAAGGCGCAGGCCCGCATCGATGCTGGCCAGTTCCGCTGCGCTCACCAGGCCGTAGCGGCGGCGGATGCGCTGCTTATCGATCGAGCGCAGTTGATCGACCAGGGCGTAGGAGGGCTTGGTGAGACCGCTGGCGCCCGGGGCCAGGGGCGGATAGAGGGCACCGGGGGCCGGCGTTCCGGTGATCGGAACCACGGCCAGCAGCGGAAAGCGCTGGCTCGAATTCACCGACGGATCACTCACCACCAGGCAGGGCCGGGTGCCGCGCTGTTCATGGCCAAGGGTCGGCTCCAGATCAACCAGCACCAGGCAGCCCCGAGGCAGGCTCATGGCTGGATCTTCGGGGAGCCGGCGTCCTGCCAACCGAATTCCGGCCGCCACTGCACCGGCACTCCGGCACTGGGATCAAGCAGATCGCTGTCGCCTTCGGGCAGGGCCTCGGCCCAATCCGCCAGCCCAAGGGCAGCGGTGGCGGTGCTGTCGGGGTGGGGAGCCTCCAGGGAACGCAGCAGTTCCAGCCGTTGGCGCCGCTGCAGTTCGTGGCGCACGGCCTCAGCGATGAAGCGGCTGCGGTTGCCCTCGATGCGGTCGATCCCGGCGACCAGTTCGGCCGGCATGGTCACGGTCACCCGTTCGGCATGGGGCCCGGAGCGCGCCATGGGCGGGAAAAGGTATGCAGATCAGTACGATCATACTGACTTTCCGCTGGCCAATCCTGGCCAAGAGCCTCCGCAGCGAACGGGCCTGGAGCGGGAGCTCGACCTCAGGTTTGATCGCACCAACGAGCTGGTGCATGAAGTGGCCCCCTGCGTCAGGAAATCCTTCAGGGGATCGAGGAGCTCGAGGGGATGTTGCAATGAGATTTAAGCAGATTACCCTTGAGAACCTCTGCGAAAGAGTAGTTGTTGGTCATGTTGGTCCAAGCTCTAAGTATAGGGACCCAGCCGGTGTGCCCTTCCTTATGGGTAAAAATATTGGTCCTGGGCTCCTAAAGCTCAAAAGGCTCGAAAGGGTGTCACGGGCCTTTCATGAACGCGAGGTCAAGTCTCAGCTACACCCAGGAGATATAGTGGTTGTTCGGATTGGTGAGTCAGGACAGGCAGCCCTGATACCGGAAGACATTCCAGAAGCAAACTGCTCTGGCCTGGTCATCATAAAAAAGCCACTTGAAATGGTCCACCCGCCTTACTTAATTCACTATTTAAACTCTCCTCTGGGTAGGGCCGCATCTCTGCGGGAAGCAAAGGGAAGCACGCGATCCACGCTTAATACATCATCCATATCACAAGCTTCTATCCCCCTCCCCCCCCTGGGGGAGCAGCGGCGCATCGCGGCGATTCTGGACAGGGCAGATCAAGTTGTTTGCTTTCAGCGGGAGGCCGTTAGTATTCAAGCAACTTTTTCAAGATGTTTATTTGTAGATCTCTTCGGCGACCCCAGGTCCATGCCAAGAATCTAGCCCGAGCATGAGTTAAAGGATCTTGGCAGAGTTGTCACGGGCTCAACTCCTCCGAGCTCTGAGGACGGAATGTTTAACGGGGCAATACCCTTTGTCACTCCTGGAGACTTGGTCTCGGGTTTTCCCGTTAAGCGCAGCCTTACCGACGAGGGCGCCTTTAGAGCAAGAACTGTCGCCCGCGGATCAGCCTTAGTCTGCTGCATAGGCGCAACGATTGGAAAGATGGAAATAGCGGAAGACTTCTGGGCTTTTAATCAGCAAATCAATGCAGTGGAATGGGGCAATTCCGTAGTTGGAGAGTTCGGGATCGAGGTACTTCTTTTTTTCAGGGAGGTCATTGCCAAAGCAGGAGCTTCGACGACATTGCCGATACTCAAGAAGAGCTCATTTGAAAAGCTAAGGATCCCCGTTCCTCCTCTAGAGTTGCAGCAAGAGTTCCGACGACGATTGCTATTACTTGGTCCAAGTGAAGCTAAGCGGCGTCAGTCCATTGTTCTTGCATCCTCGCTCAAGCAAGCATTCCAGGATCGTGCATTTTCAGTTGGCTTGTAGCCAATGAAAGCCACCGAAGCCAAACTCCTCCAGATCCTGCAGGCCGTCCAGCAGTTCATCATCCCTATCCACCAGCGCACCTACTCCTGGACCCGCCAGGAATGTGAGCAGCTCTGGGCTGACATCCTGCGGACCGGTGCTTCAGAGGCGATCGGTGTGAATTTCATCGGTTCGGTGGTGCATGTGGATGAGGGCCTCGGCAACCTCGCCGTGCAGGCCCCCAAGCTGGTGATCGATGGCCAGCAGCGGCTCACCACCGTCACCCTGCTGCTCACCGCTTTGGCTGAGGTGCTCTCAGAGCAACCGGAAGACCAGCAGGAACCCATTGAAGGCTTTGCTCCGGCGATGATCCGCGAGTACGACCTGATCAACCGGCTCCAAAAGGGCGACAAGCACTTCAAGCTGCTGCTCTCCGACACCGATCGCACCACCCTCCAAACCCTGGTGGAAGGCGGCGGGGCGCCGCTACCGGAGGAGCCCTCGATCCGCATCGCCAATAACCACGCCTTCTTCCTCGAGCAGCTGCGCAAACGCGCCACTGATTTCTCAATGGTCTGCCGGGGGATCAGCAAGTTGCTGGTGGTGGATGAGGCCCTCTCCAGGGATCAGGACAACCCGCAGCTGATCTACGAGCGCATGGACTCCACCGGCCGCGAGCTCTCCCAGGCCGACCTGATCCGCAACTTCGTGCTCATGGGCCAGCCACCCGAGCTGCAGGAGCGGCTGTACAGCCACCACTGGCGGCTGATGGAACTGGCAAGCAATCTGACCGGGATGCGCCGCGCGGGCAACGGTGATGTGGAGCTGGGTGTGGCCACCCTGGAGGAAGTCCCCTACGCCATCGGCCTGATCCGCCAGTCGCTGGAGCGGCAACTGGATGACGCCACCGGCTCGCCATGACCGGATCGCCATTAACCTGCACAGACATCCTGTACGCGTCCTATGGCCATCGAGACCACCTACACCGCGGCCCGCGACCAGCTCAAGGCCCTGATGGACAAGGTGGTGGACGATCGTGAGGTGGTCATGGTCCGGCGCCGTCAGGGCGGTGACGTGGCCATGGTGGCGGCCGAGGAGCTGGAGGGGCTTCTGGAAACCGCCCATCTGCTGCGCTCCCCCCGCAACGCCGCCCGCCTGCTCAAGGCCCTGGAGCGCGCCAACAGCGACAGTCTTCCCCCGCTGCACCTCGGCGATCTCGAGGCACAGCTGGAGGCATGAGTCCCCAGCGGGAAGCGGTGTGCCATCCGGAGTTTCTCGAAGACCTGCAGCATTGGATCGAAACCGACCGCCGCACGGCCCGCCGCCTGCTGGAGTTGATGAAGGCCGTGCTGGGCGATCCCTTCAGCGGCATCGGCAAACCGGAGCCCCTCAAAACCCTGGGCGCGGGCATCTGGTCGCGGCGGATCACCCAGGAGCACCGCTGTGTCTATCTCGTCAAAGCTGACCGTGTGGAATTCCTCCAGGGTCGCTATCACTATTAGCCCATGCGTTCCCAGTACGCCCTGATCGCCGAGCAGTGGCCGGAGCTCCTGGAGGAGGCCATAAGGGTGGAGCGTTTCGCCCTGGCTGATCCCCGTACCGCCTGCTTCTATGCCCGCCGCACCATCGAGCTGCTGGTGGAGTGGGTCTACGCCAACGACAGCCAGTTGCAGCGACCCTGGGGCAACGCCACCCTGGCGGATCTGATCTTCGCGGCTGATTTCCGCCAGATCGCCAGTGGACAGATCCCGCGCTTTCGGGTGATCAAAGACCTCGGCAACACGGCCGTGCATCGGGCCGATCCCATCCAGCCCGGCGATGCCGTGCTGGCCGCCACGGAGCTGTTCCAGGTGTTGCGCTGGCTGGTGCTCATCTACGGACGCAACCCCGAAGCGGTCCGTGGCCTCCGGTTCGACAAGGACCTGCTTCCGGCTGCGGAGCCGACCCCAGGCCAGGCCATCGCCAGCCGCGAACAGCTGCAGGAACTGGCCGCCCAGCTGGCCGAACGGGACCGGCAGTGGCGCGAGGAGCGCGAGCGATCGGCCGCGTCCCGTCAGGAGCTGGAACAGCTCAGACAGCAGATCACCGCGCTGCGCAAGGCCAACCAGACGGCCGCCCGGCCTGAAGCAGACATCCCCGAATTCCAGACCCGTCAGCTCTACATCGATCACTACCTGGAGGAGGCGGGCTGGCGGCCTGGCCAGGGCCGCACCGATGAGGTGCCCGTCACCGGCATGCCGAATGAGACAGGAGCGGGGTTCGTCGATTACGTGCTCTGGGGTGACGACGGCAAGCCCCTGGCCTTGGTGGAGGCCAAACGCACCAGCCGCGATCCGATGGAAGGCCAGCAGCAGGCCAGGCTTTACGCCGACTGCCTCGAGAACCAATACGGCCAGCGGCCCCTGATCTTTCTCTCCAACGGCTATCGCCATCAGCTCTGGGACGATCGGCGCTATCCGCCCCGTGCCGTCGAGGGCTTCTACAAGAAGGACGAGCTGGAGCTGCTGATCCGCCGCCGTTCGATCCTCCAGTCGCTCAGCTCTGCGCCTGTGAATGGGGCGATCGTGGAGCGGTACTACCAGACGCGTGCCATCCGCTCGATCGCCGAGGCCTTCGAGAGCCGCCGCCGCAAGGCCCTGCTGGTGATGGCCACGGGCACGGGCAAGACCCGTACCGTGATCGCCCTGGCCGACCTGTTGATCCGCTGCAACTGGGTGAAGCGGGTGCTGTTCCTGGCCGATCGCAAGTCGTTGGTCAGGCAGGCCGAGCGGGCGTTCCGCACCCATCTACCCGATGGCGCACCGGTGAATCTGATCACCAACCGTGGTGGTGAAGGGCGCGTGTTCCTCTCCACCTACCCCACGATGATGAACCTGATCGATGCGGAAGACAGCACCGGTCAGCGCCGCTTCGGAGTGGGGCCCTTCGACCTGGTGGTGATCGACGAGGCCCATCGCAGCGTGTACCAGAAGTACGGCGCGATCTTCTCCTACTGCGATTCGCTTCTCGTGGGCCTCACGGCCACCCCCCGCGATGAGATCGACCGCAACACCTACGGCCTGTTCGATCTCGATCTGGGCATGCCCACCGACGAGTACGGGCTCGCTCAGGCTGTGCAGGATGGCTTTCTCGTGCCGTTCCAGCCGATCACGGTGCCGCTGCAGTTTCCTCGCGAAGGCATCCGCTACGACGATCTCAGCGAGGCCGAACAAGCCCAGTGGGATCTGCTCGAGTGGGAGGAGGGTGTCTTTGCCGGCGATAGCGTCGAGCCCGGCGCCGTGAACCAATGGCTCTTCAACGCCAACACGGTCGACAAGGCCCTGGAGGTGTTGATGACCCACGGCCAGCGGGCGGCCGACACCGATCGGACCGGCAAAACCATCCTGTTTGCCCGCAACCACGCCCACGCGGTGTTCATCCAACAGCGTTTCGATCATCACTATCCCCATCTGGCGGGCAGCACCGCCCGGGTGATCGACAACCAGATGTCCTATGCCCAGTCGCTGATCGATGAGTTCTCCAACCCGGACAACCCTCTGGACATCGCCATCTCCGTCGACATGCTCGATACCGGCATCGATGTGCCGGAGATCGTCAATCTGATGTTCTTCAAGCCGGTACGCTCGCGCACCAAGTTCTGGCAGATGGTGGGGCGAGGCACCCGGCTCTGCCCTGATCTGTTCGGCCCGGGGCAGCCCAAGCAGAACTTCCTGATCTTCGACTGCTGCCAGAACCTGGAATTCTTCCTCGGAGAAGGAGGTGGGCAGGCACCGGCCGCACCGGAGGCCCTGGCCACCCGTCTGTTCAAGACGCGCCTGGCCCTGGTGGAGGCCCTCGATCAAGCCGAGCCCTCCGGCGATGCCCAGTTGGCGGCTCATCGCGAACGCCTGGCCGAGCTATTGCAACGCCAGGTGGCCGCCTGCCCCGCCGACAATTTCCTGGTGCGACCCCATCTGGAGCTGGTGGTGCGCTTCCGGGAGCCCGGCGCCTGGCAGGCCCTCTCAGCTGACGACCATGCCGTTGTGGCCGTCACCCTGGCACCGCTCCCCTCCACCCATGACCGCGATTCGGGCGACACCGACCCCGCGGCGCGCCAGTTCGATCTGCTGCTCTACCGGCTGCAGCTGGCACGTCTTCGCCAGGAGCCGGCCTTGGCCCGCTACCGGGAACAGCTCGTGGCCCTCGCGGATCTCCTGGAGGCGCGCCATGCCATTCCGATGGTGGCGGCCCAGCTCGATCTGATCCAGGACCTGCTCCAGCCGGAATGGCGGCAGGACGTCACGGTGCCCATGCTGGAAGAGGTGCGCCGGCGGCTGCGGGATCTGGTGGGCCTGATCGAGAGGCAGGCCCGTCCACCGGTGTACGTGGATTTCGAGGATCAACTGGGAGCGTTGCAGACCCACGACTTCGCCCGCTTCATCACCAACGACGAATTCGCCCAGTTCCGGCTCAAGGCCCGCGACTTCCTCAGCCAGCACAGCGACCATCTGGCCGTTCAACGGCTGCGCCGCAGCCAGCCCCTCACGCCACCGATCTTGAGGAGTTGGAGGGGTTCCTGCTGGGCCATGGCATCGGGTCCGTCGCGGAGCTGGAGCGGGCCAAGCAGGAAAGCAAGGGCCTGGGCCTGTTCATCCGTGAGCTTGTGGGACTGGATCGTGGCGCCGCCAAGGAGCTGTTCGCCGAATTCCTGGCCGAAGGCACCCACACGGCGGCTCAGATTCAGTTCATCAACGAGATCATCGATGAACTCACCAGCCGGGGTGTGATGGATCCGGCTCGCCTCTCTGACATGCCGTTCAAGGATCTGGCTCCGACCGGTCCGGAAAGTCTGTTCTCAGATGCCGAGGTGGATCGCATCTGCGATCTGCTGACCGTCATCCGGCAGAGGGCCGAAGGTCCGCTGGCAGCCTGATCCATGGATCAGGTGGTGGAACTTGCTTAGATCCACCACTATCAGCCCACCTGTCCGATGCGGCGCTGCTCACCCTTTTCTCCATTGATTCAGGCGAGCAAAGACATTTCGAGTTTCAGCAAGGGGATCAGCCAAAGCCGTTTCTCCAGTGGCTGCTTGGATACCTAAAAGAGTGCAAACCTGATTCCCATCGGCACTTCCATGAACCCTTGATGCAAGGCATCTTGCTGAAGGGCGGCAAGCTTCTGGGCGAGATGGATGATGGCATGGCGTTGCACAGGTATCTGATCACCGTCCATGCCGCACAAGGTCGGATCCTGATCTCGGCATGGAGCCGCCAGGATGCGCAAAGTCGTTGGGAACGAAGGTGGCTCCCCAGGCGGCTGGATGCATTGGAAAACCCATGAATGGAGATCTAACGCCCCAGCAGGTAGCGCAGCAGGCTCAGCCCGATCAGCAGCCCCATGCCGATGTTCCAGAGCATCGCGTCGCGGCCGGAGAGGGCGGCCAGCCAGCCCGGCAGCCGGCCGCGGCGCTGCTCCAGCAGCAGGGTGAAGCCCAGCAGCAGCAGCAGCGGCACCCCCAGGGCGATCAGCAGTGCAGGCAACGGGGCCATGGACGGGCGGCGCCTCAGCTGCCGGGTACGAAAGCCAGGGCCACGCCGTTGTTGCAATAGCGCTTGCCGGTGGGCTTGGGGCCGTCATCGAAGACGTGGCCCTGGTGGCCGCCGCAGCGGCGGCAGTGGTACTCGGTGCGGGGCAGGATCAGCTTGAAGTCGGTCTTGGTGGCCACCGCCTTGGGCAGGGGCTGCCAGAAGCTGGGCCAGCCGGTGCCGGAGTCGAACTTGGCCTTCGAGCTGAACAGGGGCAGGCGGCAGCCGGCGCAGACGTAGGTGCCGCTGCGCGTCTCCTTGTTGAGCGGGCTGCTGAAAGGACGCTCGGTGCCCTCATTGCGCAGCACGGCATAGGCCGCCGGACTCAGGCGCTTCTTCCATTCCGCCGGGCTGAGCTGCCAGGCGGGGTCGGTGGCCTTCGCCGCCGCCAGGGCCTTGGAGGCCGGCAGGAAGGGCAGCAGCCCCGCCAGGGGTGCCCCCAACCGGGCCAGCAGCGTGGAGAGGAAACTACGGCGTTCCATCCGGTTCAGCCCAGCCAGCCGGCGCTCAGCACCACGGCCAGCCCCAGGAACAGGGCCAGCAGGGTCCAGGTGATGCGGTTGAGGGTGTTCTCGGCGCTGCGGGCGCTGCTGAACATCGAGCCGCCACTGGAGGCCAGACCCCCCATGCCATCACCCTTGGGGCTGTGGAGCAGCACAGAAATGATCAGCAGGGCGCCGCTGAGCATCCAGAGGGACGAAACGATGTTCTTGACCATTCGCCAAGACTAGCCGTCCCAGAAGCGGCCCCTCAGGCGCCGAGGGTCTGGGGGATCCTGGCGGCGGGCGCGGAGGCCGGCACCACCAGGGAGACGCCGGTCATGCGGGCCGGCTTGGGCAGGCCCAGGATCTCGAGCAACGTGGGGGCGATGTCAGCCAGGCCGCCGTGCTCCCGCAGGCTGATGTCGTTGCCATGGCCGGGCAGCTTTCGCTTTTCGCCCTCCACCAGGATCACCGGCACCGGATTGGTGGTGTGGGCCGTCCAGGGGAGTCCATCGGGGCCCTGCATGACTTCCGCATTGCCGTGGTCGGCCGTGATCAGCAGGGTGCCGCCCATGCGGGTGGTGGCTTCCACCAGCCGGCCCACGCAGTGGTCGACGGTGGCGACAGCAGCCGCGGCGGCTTCCATCTGGCCGGTGTGGCCCACCATGTCGGGGTTGGCGTAGTTGATCACCACCAGGGAGTAGATCCCCTTGCCGATGGCGGCGATGCAGCTGTCGGTGAGCTTCTCCGCCGACATCGCCGGCGCCTGGTCGTAGGTGGCGACGCGGGGCGAAGGCACCAGATGGCGGTCTTCGCCAGGGAAGGCCTGCTCGATGCCCCCATTCATGAAATAGGTGACATGGGGGTACTTCTCGGTTTCGGCGGTGCGGAGCTGCCGCAGGCCGTGCTCGGAGACCACCTGGCCCAGGAGGCCATCGAGGGATTCGGGGGGGAAGGCCACCTGCACCGGCAGACCCTGCTCGTACTGGGTGAAGGTGACCACGTGAAGGGGGCCGATCCACTGGCGCTGGAAGCCATCGAAGTTCGGCAGGACAAGGGCGCGCATCAGCTGGCGCACCCGGTCGGGGCGGAAGTTGAAGCAGACCAGGCCATCGCCGCTTTCCAGGAGTCCTTCGGAGAGGCGCACCGGCTCCAGGAACTCGTCGGTGACTCCCTCGGCATAGGAATCCTCGAGCACCTTCACAGGGCTGAGGGGGCAGATCTCGGCCGGCTCGGTGAGCAGACGGTAGGCCTTCTCCGTGCGCTCCCAGCGCTGGTCGCGGTCCATGGCCCAATAACGGCCGCAGAGGGTGGCGATCCGACCCACGCCTGCCTCGTTGATCATCGCCTGAATGCGGGCCAGGTAACCGGGGCCGCCATGGGGGGCCGAGTCACGGCCATCGGTGACCACATGCACCAGCACATTGCTGAGGCCGCGACCAGCGGCCCAGCGCAGCAGGCCGCCGAGATGGTCGACATGGCTGTGGACGCCGCCATCGGAGCAGAGGCCGATCAGATGCAAGGGGCGGCCATTGGCCAGCAGGGTGTCGCCCAGGTCGTTGAGGGCCTGATTGCTGGCGATGCTGCCGCTGCGTACGGCCTGGCCGATCCGCACCAGCTCCTGGCGGATGATCCGACCGGAACCGATGGTGAGGTGGCCCACCTCCGAATTGCCCATCTGGTGATCCGGCAGGCCGACGGCGGCGCCGCTGGCCTCGATCAGGGTGTGGGGATAGGCCGCCCACAAGGCGTCCATGACCGGCGTATCCGCCTCCCTGACCGCGTTGTGGTCGCTTTCGGGCCTGTAGCCCCAGCCATCAAGGACGGCCAGAACCATCGGGGCGACGGGAGCGGCCGTCTCGCAGGAGACGCGTTCGGCTGTGCCGGTGGCGGACTGCTTCTGGGAGGGAGCTACTTTCACCAGCGAGAAAATCTGCACGTTTCTACGCATCCCCAACTTACAGCCCCCCTCCCGAATCACCCTCTCGAGGCCTGGATGCGTCAGGCTTTGGTTACATGCCATACGGTTAATGGCCAGACCTCAGGCCGGTACGGCCCCGGCCGATCGGCTGGAACTCCTTTCCGCCCATGACCTGGGACGCACCCTCGACAGGCTCGCCTCCCAGGTGCTCGAGGCTGTTGCCGAAAGCCAGGACCTGGTTCTGCTCGGCATTCCCACCCGCGGCGTGGCCCTGGCGCGCGTGCTGGCCGGACGGCTGGAGGCGATCTGCGGCCATCCCATTGCCCACGGCAGCCTCGACCCCACCTTCCACCGCGATGACCTGGAGCGGGTGGGCACCCGGCTGGTGGAAGCCACCCAGCTGCCGGTGCCCGTGGACGGTCGTCAGGTGGTGCTCGTTGACGACGTCATCTTCACCGGCCGCACGGTGCGGGCCGCCCTGGAGGCCCTGCAGGCCTGGGGACGTCCCCGCCGGGTGGGGCTGCTGGTGATGGTGGACCGGGGCCACCGGGAAGTGCCGATCCAGCCGGATTACTGCGGCCGGGTGGTGCCCACCGCCCGCCACGAGACCATCCAGCTCTGCCTCCAGGCCATCGATGGCGAGGAAGGCGTCTACCTGCTGCGGGACTGACGTTGATCGCGCTGGCTGCTGCCGGACTTGAAGGGCCTCAGACAGCGGCCAGTTCATCCTCGCGGAAGTGGGCTCGGAACTTGCCGAAGGCCACCACCACCGGCAGGTTCGGACTGATGGGGCGTCCCTTCCAGTCATTGAGGACATTGAACACCTCCCCCTGCTGACCTTCCATGTCGAAGGCCTCACCTCGGTGCTGGGGGTGGTTGTAGACGACCACGCTGCTGCTCACCTTGACCTGATCACCTGGCTGCATGTCCACCGGGACGCTCTGAGCGGCCATCCTGTCATGGGACTCAGCGCTGGCAGGCGCTCTCGGGCCCGGCCTCGACCACCCGGCCGCCCAGCTCCTTGCAGGCTTCCTGGAACGCCTGCCACTCATCCATTCCGGCGGCGATGCGGCGTTGCACCAGGCCGTCCAGCTTCTCTCCGGACACGGTATGGGGCAGGGAACCGTGGCTGTCGTGCTCCCGGTCCATGCCCTTGAGCTGGTCGAGGGCCTTTTTCACCTCTTGCCGCAGGGGTTGGCTCTGCTGACGCCACCAGGGATGGTCGATGCGGTTGAGGCTGTCGAGGGCCTCCCACCAGCGCTTCTGATTGACCAGAAGGGTGGCCCGCTCCAGCTGGGAACGGTTGCGGTTCCAGATCGCCTGCAGATCGTCGCCCATGGAACGGCCATCGTCCTTACGCTCCTCCCCCAGGGGTGAGAGCGCCGCCAGGGCTCCAGGCAGATCACCGGCCTGGAAGCGGTTCAAGGCCAGGGTCCGCAGCTGGCGCTGCCAACGGGCGAGCCGCTCGCGATCGGAGGGGGTGCCGGCCCTGGAGTTGATCACCTGGCGCTGCAGCCGCAGGGCCTCACTCCAGTTCTCCTCGCCCCAGAGCTGGTCG
>JBBQIH010000009.1:0-18332 GCA_038324725.1 Cyanobacteriota bacterium
CGAGATGGTCCATCTCAATGTTGGCCGCCGCCGCCGCTGCCGTCATGCCAGCACCTGCAGCTGCAGCAGCTGGGCGGCCTGGTTGAGGCGCCGGTCGTAGCTGGCGAAGATGAGGGGTTGGGTCGAGGCGAGGTGCAGGTCATGGGCGGCAGCCAGTTGCACGCTGTCGTAGCCACGCAGGGCAAACCCATCAGCGAATCGGCCCGCTGTCTCCACAAGCGTCTGGCTGACTTCGACGATCGCGAAGGACGGCCAGGCCGTGATGAGATGCTGCCGTGCCTGTTCGAGATCGTCACCGCTGGCAGGGTCATCCCTCTGGCGGCGGGCCAGGCCTGCCATCACTTCAGCCCAGGTGATCCGGCAGACCACGATGGCTTCCGCCTGGACACTGACCTGTTGCATCTGATCGGACTGCGGCTCACGGATGAGCAACTTGATCAGGGCACTGGTGTCGCAGAACAGGATCACCCGCTCAACCCCGATCCTCCATCACGATGTCACTGATGAGTTTTCCCTCACCCCGTAACGTCACGGGAGGAGGAAGCACAGGCTTCTTGCCGCTCCAGGAGATCACCCCAGCATCGATCGCCTTCTGCAGCGGATGCGGCGGGGACGATGCATCGGGTTGCTGCACGGCCGTGATGCGGGCGATGGGCTTGCGGTGGGAGGTCACTTCCACCACCTCACCGGCCTGGGCCCGTGCCAGCCATGCGGAGAGGTGGGTCTTGAGCTCCCGCACCGACACCTGACTTGCGACCACATCTGCCACGGTTGTCTCCGCTGCTGCGACCACATTAGCTGGGATGTCAGGGCTCCTGCCTCTGCTCCAGCCTTGGGCGCAGCCAACGCCTCAAGCCACGCCCCGCTCAGCGCAGCAGGACCACCGCCAGCAGGCCCCAGACCAGGCCGAGGACATGCATGGCGAGGGGGACGGGCTCGTGTGGCGGGTAGGACGCCAGCAGGCGTGTGCGGCAGAGTTCCTGCTGGGCCAGGAACAGGGCGCAGACCAGGGCCAGCAGATAGGCCAGCAGCATCCCGAAGTGTTCGAGCGTTTCCGTGATGACGTCCGGCCCCGGCCCGATCAGGTGTTGGGCGAGGTGGAAGATCTGCCCGGGCAGCTCGGCGCTGAGCATGAACACGAAGAACAGGGCCACCCCTTGGCGCCCCATGCGGGCGATCTGCGCGGCTGATGGGTGCGCCATCGTTCCGGAGCATGGGCCAGGAGAAGTCTGAGCCTCGATCAGGCAGGAGCCGCCCAATCCACCAGGGCCAGGCCCTCGATGCGGGCGAATATGCGCACGTTGTGGCTCACCAGCGTGGCGTCGAGGGCCAGGGCATGGGCGGCAATCCAGAGATCGTTGCCGCCGATGGGTGTGGCCTGGCGCTTGAGGGCGGTGGCCTGCACGGCGTAGTTGCGGCAGATGGCGGGGCCATCGGGGTAGAGCACCGGGACCTGCCGGGTCAGGACATCGAGCTGCCGGAGGATGGCCTCGCGGCGCTGGCTGCCCTCGGCCCCGCGCAGCAGCTCGGCCCAGGTGATGAACGACATCGCCAGGCTGTCGACATCGGCGAGCTGATCGATGCGCTCAGCCACCTGGGGCGGCCGATTCTTGATCAGGTAGATGAGGATGTTGGTGTCGAGCAGGTAGATCAAAGGCTGTCCCGCTCCTGCACCGGAATCGGACTGGCCTGCTGCGCTTCCAGGCTGGCCACGAAGCTGGGCTCGAAGCCGGCGAGCGTGTTGAGCAGGGCCTGGCCCCGCTGGGCCGGGCAGGGATGAATGATCAGATCGCCGTTGGGACTGCGGCTGATCTGCACCCGATCGGTGGCGAGGCGGAACTCGGCGGGGATGCGCACGGCCTGGCTGTTGCCGTTCATGAACACCCGGCTGGGAAGCACGTCCATGGCTTTCTGCGTTGTGTGTACGGAAACGTGGGTACAGCCTAGTCGAAAGGTCATGGCCGTCCCGGTTTTCCGGCCATGGGCGTGATCCGCAGGGTTGCTGACGCGATCAGGGTTGGGGTGCCAGCAGCTCGGCCAGGTAGCCGGAAAGGCGGAACCCGGCCGGATCGGAATAGATGATGTCGGCAATCTTCCAGCTGCCGGCAGGGCCGCGCACCAGCTGATAACGCAGTTGCTGCGGCGCCTCCAAGGGGCGGTTGCGCAGGCCTGCCTGCACCGCCACCCGGGCTTCCAGCCCGCCGCCGGGTAGGGAGGTGCAGCCCAGCACCTTGGCGCCGAAGGTCGACACCTGGGTGCCGCTGAACAGATCGAAGTCGACGAAGCGACCACTGTCTGGATCGAGCCCATAGGCGCGCCGCAGCTTCTGGTACAGCCCATCGGTGAAGCGGCTTTGCTGGCCCTTGAGCTCAATCGGACCGCTCAGGTCCTGCCCTGCCACATGCCAGCGGTAGAGGCCATCCAGCTGGGCCTTCACGGGAGCCGGGCAAGGGGCGATCGCCGCGGCCAGCAACAGCGGCATCAGCTGGGGCAGGGGCATGAGGGGGTGCTGGCGTTGTCGCCACAGGCTGACATCCAGCCGTGGTAGCAACCATGGGTCACTACCGGATCAAGGCCTGTCATGGACACCGCACGTCTGTTCCAATCGGGCCGCAGCCAGGCGGTGCGGTTGCCGAAGGCGTACCGCTTCAGCGGTAGCGAGGTGGTGGTGAAGCCTTTCGGCAATGGGGTGCTGTTGCTGCCCATCGATGATCCCTGGCAAACCCTTGAGGCCGGGTTGGCCGCCTTCGAGCCTGGGTTTGTGATCACGCGTGAGCAGCCGGAGGAGCAGATCCGGGAGGCGATCAGCCCATGGTTCTGCCCGATACCACCATCTGCATTTCCATCATCAATACTAAACCAGCCGCGGTATTGGAGCGGTTCAAGCGCTACCGGCTCGGAGAGATTGGCCTCTGCAGTGTGGTGGTCGCCGAGCTGGCGTTCGGGGTCGCCAAAAGTGGTTCGGTGCGCAACCGCCAGGCCCTGGAGATGTTTCTGGCCCCTCTCACGATTCTCCCTTTCGACGAGCGCGCTGCCTGGGCCTATGGCGAGCTGCGTGCGGTCCTGGAACGCCGGGGCACTCCAATTGACTCACTCGACACGATGATCGCGGCCCATGCCTTGAGCCTGCAGGCCACGCTGGTCGCCAACAACACCCTGGAGTTTGCCCAGGTGAGCGGCCTGCAGGTTGAAAACTGGGTGCCGACCGCGTAAGGCAGAGGCCGGGCAGGGATGAATGATCAGATCGCCGTTGGGGCTGCGGGCGATCGGTACGCGACCGATCGGTGGCGAGGCGGAACTCCGAGGGGATGGTGCTGCTGGCCTAAGAGCGCCTCATTCGTAGTGAGTCCACAACCGCAGCACCTTCACGACCATCTCGTCGGGCAGTACCTGGTAAACGAGCCGGTGCTGGATGTTGAGCCGACGGGACAAGGCTCCGCGCAGATCACCCACCAGCACCTCATAGGGCGGAGGCTGCCGAAAGGGATCCTCTGACAGCAGTTGCAGCAGCTGCTCGGCCTTGGCCTTGAGGGCTGGCGATGCGGCGGCGAGCTTGCGGGCGTCCTTCTGGGCCTGCTTGGTGAAGCGAACGCTCCAGATCACCAGCCCGGCTGATCACTGAGATCCTCTGGCGGCGTCGCCAGACCTTCCAGGATCGACTCACGCATCCCCGGGATCGAGACCAGATGGAGCGTCTCCTGGATCGCATTCCAGTCGGCTTCAGAGAGCAGCACGGCATTGCCTCGCTTGCCGTTGATCTGCACCGGTTCGTGGGACTCGCCGACCTCGTCGATCAGGGAATACAGCCGCCTGCGGGCTTCCGTGGCGGAAATACTGGCCATCGACGCCATGCAGTAATCGCGTACGTCAAAGCGTACCGCTTCTGGTCCTGGCAGGCGGCGCCAACGGGAGGACTCGATCCCCGCACTGCTCAAGCCTGGCGTCCCCTGGCTGCTCGTCAAGGTCCGCGACCAGGGCATGGAGGCGTTCGCCGACACCGGCACGTTCCCAACGAAGGTGCCCTGCCTGGCGCGGGGCCAGGGGGTGGCAGGCGGTCCAGAGATTGCTGAGGCGCTGCGGAGCCATCTGCTCAAGCTGGCCCAACCGCCGCCTCATTCGAGGCAAGCGGTTCCGATTTGCCTCGGCTGAGGCATAGTGGGACGACGAAGGAGGAGATGGGTGGCCGTTCAGACCACGCCCAGCGAGACCGCCAGCGGCGTCAACGAGAACGTTCTGCTGCGCAAGGCGTTGCAGCGAGCCGGTGAGGAGCTGGGCCTGACGGCCCTGGAAACAGCGCAGGCGATCGGCAAGAGCCGCACGTTCTTCGAGCAAGGCCGTGCGCAGGCTCGCATCGATCCCCACACCCGGCAGATGCTGGCTCTGGTGCTGCGTCTGCATCGCAGCCTGTCGGCCCTGGTGGGCGATGACACGGCCTTGATGCGCCATTGGCTGGAGACCGCCAACCACCACACCGGCGGGATCCCCCGGCAGCAACTGCAGCATCCGGAGCAGCTGGTGGAACTGGTGCAGTATCTCGATGCGATGCGCGGTCGGCCGTGAGCCCGGCGCCACACGCTGATCTCACGGCCCTCACCCGGCTGGATGGGGTGGTGATGCGGCTGGTGGAGCAACAGGGTGCCCAGGCCACGCGGCGCATCACCGACAGCCTCGAGGAGCAGGCCTGGCTGGAGGACTTTCTTGAGACCAGCAAACCGGAGCTGCAGGATGCACAGGAATGCCCGGTGCGGCATCGACTGCTGCTCACCCCGTTCCGCTATCAGAAGCGCTACGGGTCGCGCTTTTCCAGGCCCTGGGAACGGGGCCTGTTCTATGGCTCACGATCACGCCTGGGTTGCCTGCTGGAGGGGGCCTACGACGAGCTGGTGTTTCAAGCCGGGCCGGAAAAGCCCTTTCCGCGCAGCGCGGCGATGCGCAAAATCCTGCTCCACGTGAACGTGCGCACGGAGCACGGACTGCAGCTGCAACACCAACGCTCCAAAGCCCTGCAGCGTGGCTTGCGTGATCCTGTCGATACGCGTTTTGCCCAGGACACGGGCCAGCGGATGCGCGAAGCCGGCATTGAAGCGTTCGAGTACCACTCGGCCCGCAGCGATGACGCAGTCGTGCAGTTCGGCGCGATCAGCTGCTGCGTGTTTCAGAGCACCCCCTTTGATCAGGTGGATGTGCAGGTGGAGAGCCATGTCGCGGATGTGGCCTTCCGATGCCTGGACGACAACAGCGTGTGGCACTTCCGGCGGGCGCAGTTTGAGGTGAAAGGCCTCTTACCGGAGCCTTCGGTCTGAATGACTGGCCATGGTCAGGCCGTAGGGAGCAGCTTCACCATCCAGTGATCAGGATCGCGCTGTCGTTCACCAGCTTATGAACGAATGCAAGGGCGCCATCGTCGTCATCTCCCCGCTGAGCGGATGACAGGAGCAAGACCATCGCGCCCAGTCCCGGCTTCCCAGCACCATCTCTTCTACCCTGCATCCTCCATCGGTGAAGCTCATTGGTAGGAGATGCACGAGCTTCTGGCCTTTCCCACTGGCGATGACTTCGGACTCGTTAATGTCAAAAATGCGGAATGAGAGGACGAACACGTTGACACAGCTGACTCGTGCATGAGTATTTCATTTGCGTACTAAGAAATCTCGGTTTTGTTCCTTTAGTGGGTCGTGAATGCATCAGCTTTGGAGTTATTGACCAATCTTGCATCGCGATCGCTATTAATCAAGTTAATCAGCCTTTGTAACAGTTGCTTTGATGCCACTCCAGGAACATTGGGTCGGGCTGGTTGGCTGAGTTGCCTGGGAGGGAGACAAGTTGTTTTCCATGCAAGGCATAATACTCATGCCCATTAGAAAATTCCTCTCTGATGCGCCGGCTGACTTCTACGTGAAATTGCTTTGTCAAAGTCAGGTATCCGTTGTCAAAAAGTGTGTGCAAATCAGATCTCATCAGGATTCCGTTAGAAACCTGGTGAGGACCATTCTCTGAATATGGCTTGATATGTGCAGCTTCCAGGACCGGCAAGGTCTTCTCTCCTGTGATGGCGCATCTGCGTGAGTACTGATCCATCACCATGATACGGAATCCACCCTGGCCCAGTCTTGGCTTGATGATCTGTTCTTTGCCAAACCGCATTGTGGATTCGCCTTTGCCACGTTCTTCAACGTTTGGTTTTATTGAGAAATAAGCTTGTGCTGCTTCAAAGAGTCTTAACCCCTCACTGCCTGGCAAGATATCATAGCTTTTCCCAGTAACGATATTGGGCGACCAGTCAGAAGGCGGGTCTATACTGCTTCCATTATCTAAGTAGAATGGTTGAGTCAGGACTGTGCAACCGATGACTGGATTGTACTCGCTGTCACGCCGCAGCGCCTGAATCTTGCGGCGAAAATTAAAAAGGTCGGGCATGCCATTGTTGTCCCCAAAAGCTTTCCAGACAAGCTCGAGTGGAAGAGTGGTGTGTCGAACAAAAAATGCCCCGCCGATAATCTTATTCTCTGGGTACTTCGATTTAAATAAGAACAGCTCGTTTGGCTCGAGCACCTTGAACTGACTTATCGCCCGCGGTCGCCAGAAATTCATTTCCTCAGCTTTGCGGGATCTAAGGTGCCGGAACCAGTCCGTATCAGTAATCCCGACGTAGACCTTCATGCCCTAACTTTTCTGGAATTGGTCTTGGACGAAATCGATTGCTCCACACAAGCCTGTTGTTGGATCATTCGGCCTAGGGTCATAATTCGCATTCCCTTTCTGGCCTTCTGTCTGTTCTGTCTTCGAACTGAATTGAAGGTTTGCAGCTCGACCAACAGCAACCAGACTGGGTTGTTCAGTTCGGAGCTTTGCCACGACTCCATGATGGTATTTGAGAGGATGCCTACCGCCAGGTTGCCGTGCAGCGCCTGGATCTCATCAAGGGAATTGCGGGCCAGCTCGTAGAAGAAGCAGTTGCTCATGTGGCACCCGTATCCGCATTGCAAAGGCCCAATACAGGCCGCATGAGGCAGTGGGCGGCCCTCAACAGCCAGGAGATGCAGTTTCGGACCACTAGAGACATGGTCGCTGTTGAGACCTCTGGCATGCAGTTTGGCCGGTCATCAAGCGAATTGTGGACACACCAGATTTCACTTGTCCAACGCCTCCAAGTGCAGCAGGCCCTAGCAAGCTCGGACTCCGTGCTTCGCACCTGAGCGTTCCTCCCCCCATGCCCTTCCGCTTCCGCCGCAGCGCCCGCCTCGGTCCCCTGCGCTTCAACTTCGCCAACGCCGGCCTCAGCTCCATCTCGGTGGGGGGGCGCGGGGCGTCGTTCAACATCCCGGTGGCCCGCTCCGGTGGCGCCCGCACCACCGTGGGGTTGCCGGGCACCGGCTTGAGCTGGAGCGTCGAGCACGGCCCCGCCGCGGGCCTGCCCAACAGCCGCCGCCTGCGGCCCGGCCAGCTGGAGGCCTTCCAGCAGGAGTGCCTGGGCCTGCTGCAAAATCAGCTGTTCGCACCCGGTTCTCATGGCCGGCAGCTGTGGGAGCTCAACCTGATCAGCCGCCTGCTGGTCGATCCCGCCATCGGCCTCCGCACCCAGGGCCTGCTGGCCGTGATCGAAACGCCGGAAGCGCTGCAGGCTTACCTGCTCCGCGCCCGCAGCCAGGACGACGTCAAGCGCCGGGCGCATCGCTGCGTGGAGGCGGTGCAGGAGGCGCTGCGGCTGGTGAAGGCCCGGGGCTGGCTCAGGGTGTAGGTCGCCAGGGCGCTCCTCCAGGCGTGTGATCCTGCTGTTGCGCCGCTTGCGGGGGGTGCTTTTACAGAGACTTATGGCTCGGCCATAATTTTTTCCCTGCCATAAACCTCCAGAATCTTGGCCGTTGTCTTCCGCCGTCCCCGGCTGGCCATGGCGATCTTCGAGCGGGTGGCCCGGGAGGTACGGGTGGAGGAGATTCAGCCGGTGGTCAACGAACTTCTTGCCGACAACGTGTTGATGCGGCTGGGCCACGGCCTGTACGGCGTCGCCGATCCGCTGGTGCAGCAGATCTGGCAGGAACGGCAGTCCTGAGCCGCGCGTTAGTTCTCCGAGAAGCTCACCCCCCCAGCACCCCCCGCAAAAAACCATCACCCCACGCCACCGCCGTCGCCCAGTTCTGCGCCTCGCTGCGCCCCGAACTGCGCGTCGGCTTGAAGCTGTGGTCGCCGCTGGCGATCCAGTGCACCTGCACCTGGGGCGAGAGGGCGTAGCCCTCCACCTCCTCGCGCCGGCCGAACGTGTCCCGCTCCCCCTGCAGGATCAGGGTGGGGGTGTGCAGGGCGGCCAGGTGCTCGGTGCGCAGCTGCAGCGGCTTGCCGGGCGGATGGAAGGGGTAGCCCAGGCACAGGCAGCCCCGCACCCCGTCGCTGGCGGCCAGCTCATCGATCAGCAGGCTCGCCACCCGCCCGCCCATCGACTTGCCGCCGATGAACAGCGGCCGCTCCGGACTCTGCTCCGTCTCCAGCCGCACCTGCTGGCGGAACGCCTCCTGCAGCACCGGCATCCGCTCGGGTCCCTGGCGGCGGCCCGTGTCCCGCATCCGGGCCATGTAGCCAAACTCGAAGCGCACCACCCGCCAGCCCGCCGCGGCCAGTCCGCCGGCCATGGCCGCCATGAACGGGCTGTCCATCGGCGCCCCGGCCCCATGGGCCAGCAGCACGGTGGCCGGCGCGTCGGCGGGGCCATCGATCAGGCGAGGAGCGGAACTGGTGCCCATACAGTCAGACCATGACACGCCTGATCAGCCACACGCTGCGTAGAGCAGCACGGCTTGGGGCCATGGGGGCCATCCTCCTGCTGGCGGCCGGATCGGCGTTGGCAGATGGACGCGGATCCAGCCCGGTGCTCCGCTTCGACGGGATCGGCCCGTTGCGTCTCGGCATGGGCCGAGCCGAAGCCGTCGCCACCGGCTGGCTCTCCGATCCGGGCCCCGGTTGTGAGCTCGGCGGGCCGCCGCTGCCTGTCGTCTACAAGCTCAAGGGGCCCAAGGCGCCGGCCGGAATCGTCGGCACGGTCGAATTCGACCGGGGCACGTTGCGGGTGTTGGCCTTCTCGGCCGGCGTGCGGACAACCTTCGGCGTCGCCCTTCCCGGCGGCACCGTGAACGATCTGGTGAAGCGCGCCCGCGCCGCCGGCCTGTCGGCCACTTCGGTCTACGACGAGACGTTCGCCGGGCGGTTCGTCACCGTGAACCGGGGCGGCAAGCAGGTGCTCGGTGCGTTTGCCACAAAGAGCGCGATCGACACGATCGCTGTGCCCTACGTACCCGTCTGCGAATAGGGGCGCACCAGACGTTTCAGACGCAGCTCGCTCACCGAGGCGATGGCGTCGAAATCGGCGTCGAAGCTCACCAGTACGGCGTCATGGTGCAGCGCCACGGCGGCCACCAGCAGATCAAGGCTCAGCACAGTGCGGCCGATCTGGCGGCAGGCCTGGCCCAGCCCGATCGCCTGCTGCCACAGATCCGCTGGCGTGGGGAGTGAGGGCAGGGTGGCGAACTGCGCCTCCAACAGCCTGGCCTCTTCTGGTCGGGCGGAGCGCAACAGCGCAAAACGCACCGGCTCGGCCAGGTGGGCCTGGGGGTCGAGGACAAAGGGGGCGATGAACTGTTTCAGGTGGCTCGGGCTGCGCGACCTGGTGAAGTCGATCCACAGGCTGGTGTCGAGCAGCAGCGTCATGGATCGATCATCCGCGCCTGTTGACGATCACGCTCCTGGTCGGACTCGAAGCTCTCCAGCTCCACACCCCATTCGCCGTTGAGGAAGCGCTGCGCCACCTCGGCGCGGCGCCGCTGCTGCAGGGCCTCCTCCATCAGACGGCGGATGGCGGGACCTTTCTTGCGCTCACCCGTGAACGCCAGGATTTCGGCCATCTCTTTGTCTGAAAGCTCGACGGTGACTTTCATGCTTTCAAAGCCCCCTTGTCAGACTCTCGACCAGCGTGACAGGCCTGGCGGGCTGTGGTCTCACCTGCTGGCTGGCGCAGCAGAATCCATGGGCTTGCCTCCCCGCCATGGGCGCGATCCTGCTCACCGTTCTCACCGTCCTGCTGGGCTACGGCCTGGGCAAGGGCGTCCCCCGGCTGGTGCAGGGCGTGGGCCGCCTGGCGCGCCGCTCCCGCTTCAGCCAGCTGGCCTTCGGGACCCTGCTGCTGGTGCCCTGGCTGGTGGGCCTCGCCCTGGTGGTGCAGATCCCCCTGAACTTCGCGCTGCTGCTGCCGGCGATCGGTTATGCGGCCGGCATGGCCTGGGGCCGCCGCAAGGTGGGGTTGTAGCTGGGCGCAACAATCGGCCCCTGACCCAATCCCCCGGCGAAAGGCCATACAATCCTCCTATCTGTTCTTCCCTGTAGCGATGGCCATGCGTGCCGTGAGCGTCAGTGGCCTCAAGAACAATCCTTCTGAGGCCCTGCGCCAGGCGAGGACCGACATGGTCGTGGTGCTCAACCGCGACCATCCCGACGCGCTGCTGATGGGTCTCGACCAGGGGGGATTGCTGCAGGCACCTGGTGTCAGGGCGGCCCTGGCCACGGCCCTGTTCCGCGACGGTGAGCTCTCGCTGGCCCGCGCCGCCCGCGTGGCCGAGATGGACACCGCCACCTTCATCGCCCACCTTTCGCGGCTTGGAATTGCGGCGATCCGCCTGACGGAAGCCGAAACCCACGCGGATCTCGACACCCTGGAGCAGTGGCTGCAATCGTCATCAGCGACGCCAGCCCCCTGATCGGGCTGGGCCATGTCAACGGGATCGGCTGGTTGCGGGAACTGTTTGGAACCGTGCTTCTCCCCGCCACCGTGGCCGATGAGGTGCTCACCGGCAGGTTCATCGATCAGGAAGCCAGGATCATCGCTGCTGTTGAGGCCGGCTGGCTGACGATCACGGCGGACCCCCAGCAGGGTCCTGAGTTGCCCGACCTCGATGAGGGCGAGGCGGCCAGCATTCGCCTGGCGCTGACGAACCCCGGACCGGTGCTGCTGTTGATCGACGAACGGGCCGGCCGGGCTGTTGCCCAGGAGCTCGGCCTGAAGGTGGCCGGCACCGCCGCTGTCATCGGCCTGGCCCGTCTGCGGGGCCTGATTCCTTCGGCCCGGGCCGTGTTTGATGCGCTGCACAACAGTGATTTCCGCATGGCTCCGGCCGTGATCACCACCGTTCTGAAGCGCTGCGGGGAGATCGACGACGGCACCGCCAGCTGAAACCTCAGCGCGGCAACTGCGATTCCAGCTCCCGCAGCCGCCCTTCGAGGGCCTCGATCCGCTCCAGGTAGGTGAGGGCCAGGGCCATCCCGGCCGCGTTGAGGCCGAAGTCGTCGCGCAGCCGGGCGGCGCGGCGGGCCAGCACCACCGTGCGGATGTGGAAGGTCCACACCGGCGCGTGTTCGGCGCAGCGGAACACACCGAACTGCACCAGTTCACTCACCTCCTCGTGGCCCAGGCCGGAGGCGGCGAGCAGCTCCTCGAGGGCCACAGTGCACCCCTCGTCGTCGTCGGGAATCAGCAGGTCGTCAGCCATCGGTGGGGGGTCCTTCGAGGTGGTGGCGGGGGCTGAAGGAGGAGGCTTCGGCGAGCTCGCGGTACAGCGCCTGCTCGCGTTCACCGATCCGCTCAGGCAGCACGATCTGAATCACACCGTAGAGATCGCCTGCCCCGTCGCGCCGGTGGGGCAGGCCCTTGCCGGCCAGGCGCAGCTTCTGGCCGCTGCGCATCCCCGGCTTCAGGCTCACCGTCACCGGACCCTCGAGGCTGGGCACCGTGACATCGGCCCCCAGGGCCGCCTCCCAGGGGGCGATCGGCAGCTCCAGATAGAGGTCGTGGCCCACGGCCCGGAAGCGGGAATGGGGCGCCAGCCGGATCACCAGATAGAGATCCCCTGGGGCGCCCCCGGCGATGCCGTCGCCGCCCTTGCCTGGAACCCGCAGCCGCTCCCCTTCCACCACGCCGCGGGGGACCCGGATGCGGCCGCTGCGGGTCTGCGTCTCGACGCGACCATCGGCGCGCAGGGCGGGAACGTTGAGCGAGAACGACACCTCGGTGCCGCGGGCGGCCTGCTCCAGGGTGAGTTCGGTGGCCACCTCCACGTCCTGGCCGCGGATCGGAAAGTCCGCCGCCTGGCGCCGGGTGCCGCCGGTGCCGCCACCGAAGCCGCCGGTGGCAAAACCCATCCGCTCGAACAGATCGGCCAGGTCGACCTCCTGCTGGCCGCCGCCGCGCGAGAAGCGGGTCTCCCATTCCGGGGAGGGGTGGAACTCCTCGCCCGGGCCGTAGCGTCCGAGATCGTCATAGGCCTGGCGCTTCTCCTGATCAGAAAGGGTCTGATAGGCCTCGCTGATCTCCTTGAATCGCTCTTCGGCTCCCTCCTGTTTGGCGACGTCGGGGTGATACTGGCGCGCCAGTTTTCGGTAGGCTTTTTTGATCTGCTCGCCCGTGGCGTCGCGCTCAACTCCCAGGCTGGCGTAGTAATCCTTGAACTTCATCCCAGCATCCCCGCCCGGCTCCCGAGATCCGCGTCCATCCTCCTATGCCCCTGCTGATCGCCCTGGCGGCGGTGGCCTTTCTCTATGCCTCGGTGGGCCACGCCGGCGCCTCCGGCTACATCGCCGTGCTGGCCCTGGCAGGTCTGCCGGCGCCCGAGATCCGCGCGATCGCCCTGGTGCGCAACGTGCTGGTGGCGGGCGGCGGCACGCTGCAGTTCATCGCCGCCGGCCACTTCCGCCGCGATGTTTTTGTGCCGCTGGCCCTGGCATCGGTGCCCGCGGCCCGGGTCGGCGGCGCCAGCACCCTGCCGGCTGCGCTGCTGCGCCAGCTGATCGGAGCGGTGCTGCTGTTCTCCGCCTGGCGGCTGGCCGCCCATAGGACGCCGAGCGATCCGGAGGCGATGCGGGTGCCCCGCCGCCGGGTCGTGCCCTCACCGGCGCAACCCTGGGCCTGCTGGCCGGCCTCACCGGCACCGGCGGCGGCATCTTCCTGACCCCCTGGATGAATCCTGCGCTCCTGGCTGCTGCCGAAGCAGGCGGCCGCTGTGTCGGCGGCCTTCATCCTGGTGAACTCGATCGCCGGCCTGGCCGGCCTGTTGCTCAGCCAGGGGGTCGGCGCCCTGCCGCTGCCAGCGGCGATCGCACCGCTGGCGGGGGTGGTGCTGATCGCCGCCTGGAAACTGCTGACCGCCGGCGCCTGAAGTGCTCTCCCCGGCGGCTGGATCAGCCCTTGATCTTGGCCACCTCCTCCTTGGCCCGCTTCAGGACGTCGCCAGTGAGGGGAACGAAGCCCAGCTCGGCGGCCTGCTGCTGGGGGCCTTCCTCCAGCGCCCAGAGCAGGAAGGTGCGCATGGCTTCCGCCTTCTCCTCCCCCTGCCCGCCCTGGTAGGCCAGGATCCAGGTGAAGGCCACGATCGGGAAGCTTTCGGCTCCTTGGGGATTGCAGTCTTCGCCACCCAGGCGCTCATCGAGGCTGATGTTGTTCAGCGCCGCCGCTCCGGTCTTGGAGTCAGCCAGCACAAATTGCCCGTCCGTGTTCTGCAGCGCTGCCGGCTTCACGGCGCCCCGCAGGAAGGCCTGGTTCACATAGCCGAGCGAGCCGGGGGTGTTCTGGATCAGACCGGCCACGCCTTCGTTCCCCCTGGCGCCCAGCCCCACGGGCCATTGCACCGCCTTGCCGACGCCCACCCGCTGTTTCCATTCCGGCGAAAAGCAGGCCAGCGAATTGGTGAAGTTGAAGGTGGTGCCGGAGCCATCGGAGCGGTGCGCCACCGTGATCTTCCTGGACGGACAACCGAGGGCGCTCCAGTTGGTGATCTTGCCGAGGAAGATGTCGGCCAGCTGGGTCTGGGTCAGCTTGAGATCGGGGCAGTCGGGATTGTTGTAGGCCGGGCTGATCGTGCCGCCCAGCATCGGGATCTGCACGGCGCCGCGCTTGCCTGCCGTGCCGGCCTTGAAGTCCTCGTCGCTGAGCTGTTCGTCGGTGGCGCCGAAATCAACCGAGCCGGCCAGGAACGAGCGCACGCCCTGCCCGGAACCCACCGACTGATAGTTCACCAGGAAGCCCTTGGCGGTTTTGTAGTCGGCCGCCCAGCGTTGGTAGGCCGGAGCGGGGAAGGAGGCCCCGGCGCCATTGAGCGATGGCAGACGGCGACCACCGCCGCAGGCACCGATGGTGAGCGTCAAAGCGACGAGCCCCATGGGCAGGGACGCTCGACGCAGATGGGCCATGGACAGCAGGGGGGGAAGGGACATGGGATTCACAACGTCTCTGTGGGCTCATCTAACCGAGACCGGGGGGGCTTTTGGTTAAGACAGGGCGACGAGGTGACGAAAGCGACAGCGCGATGGCTGCCAAGGGCTCACGGCCCTCGTTAGGGCTCCTGCTCCTCCTCCAACCCCTCCTCGTCCAGTTCACGCGGCAGCGGCGGCAGGGGCGGGGGTGACATCGGCAGCACCTCCAGCTCGGGGGGGTTGGGGGCGGTGTCCGGTCCGATCAGGTCCACGGCGGTTCGTTGCACCACCAGCCGGAAGCGCAGGGGCGCCTGGGTTTTGTTGATGAAGTCCTGGACCCCGGCCACTTGCCGGGCCGTGGGCAGGGTCGGATCGGTCACGCGCACCTGGGCCCGGATCAATGGCGGGTTCTGCTGCCAGTTGATGGAAATGCCCACCAGATCGATGGCGGGATCGCCACCGAGGGTGATCGTGCTGCTGCGCAGCTGTTGCTCGATCACGGTCTCCAGCTTCTGGGCCTGGGTTTCCCGCTGGGATCGGTTCACCAGGGCGAAGAAACTGCTGCCCAGGGGGATCACCAGCAAGGCGGTGAGGGCCAGACTGGTCAGGCCCAGCCTGCTGCGAAACAGCCGGCTTCGGTACACCTTCTCAAGAATCCCCATGGCTGCCATCGCCCCCACCATGATCCCGAGCAGGTTGGTGGCGAACAACAGCAGCGCTCCGTAGGCATGCGCCCAGAAAGAGGAGGCCAGCAGGATCCCCACCACGCACATCGGCGGCACCAGGGCCACAGCGATGGCCAGGCCGGCCAGGGCCGTGAGCGCGTCTTTTCGGAGCTTGGCGTACATCGCCACAGCCCCAGCCACCAGCGCCACCCCCAGGTCGAGCAGGTTGGGGCTGGTGCGGCTCATCACCTCGCTGCCGAAGCTGGGGAGAGCCACCAGGCGGCCCACCGCCATCGCCAGCACCACGCAGATCAACACCCCCAGCATCAGCGTGCACAGGGCCCGCAGGAACATCGGCAGCCGCCCCCGCAGGATCTCGAAGGCCATCGCCTGCAGCGGCATGATCCAGGGGGCCACCACCATGGCGCCGATCACCACCCCCGTGCTGTTGGCCAGCAGGCCCAGGGTGGCGATCAGGGTGGCCCCCACGGTGAGCACCACGAACACCTGGTTGAACGTGGCGTCGTGCTCGAACTCCAGCCTCAGCGCGTCAAGCCGTCCCTCTTCCGAGATGGTGGTGGGGGAGTTCATAGCCGGAGCGCTGGGGATGGGTCACTCAGCCTGCTGCGATTCCTGGATCCCTTCAAGCCCAGCCAGTCTCCCCACCAGCCCCGGCGGCGCCGCTTGAGCGCGCCTCAGGGCCAGTGAGTGAAACGCACCGGCTCATAGCGGGCGATCGACACAGTCCAGCCCCGGATCGCCAGGGTGCTCAGCCCGGCATGAAAGTCGGCCGTGCTTCCTCCTCTGACCCAGCGGGCCTTGAGCCGGGGCAGCTGTTCCTGCAGCGCTTCAAGCGGCAGCTCCACCAGCAGCAGGCTGGGCTCCCCGGCGGCCCGCCGCAGGGCGCCGGCCTCGCTGCGCTGCCAGAGGCGCAACAGCAGTTCCAGCACCAGGGTGGTGCCGTCATCCCCGGGATCGGGCGCTTCGGCCGCCGCTACGGCCAACGACTTGCCATTCAGCGGCAGGGCCCGCGTCCCCTCCTGTTCCAGCAAGGCCAGCGCCAACAGATAGGGAGCATCCGCCATGACCATCGCCTGCACAGAGTCCCCAGCCTGCAGGATCGGCAGGGGGGCAGCGCCGGTGCTTGAGGAGGCTTCGGGGTGACGTGACCCAACAACCTCCGGCGATTTGGTGCAAAAATGGCGCAACTTACCCATGGTTATGAGTCAAGCCAACGTCACCGTGGTGGTCGTTCCCCGCGAACGCTTCAGCTACGCCCTTGCATCGCTCGATTCCATCTTTCGGAACACCGATGAGCCTTTCGAGCTTGTTTACATTGATGGGAACTCTCCGCCAGATATTGCCAGCTCGCTTCAGGAACAATCAGTAGAAAGGAACTTTCAGCTGATTCGCTCCGACCACTATCTCTCGCCCAATGCCGCCCGCAACCTTGCACTTCCCTTCATCAAGACTGAATATCTGGTCTTCGTTGATAACGATGTGATCGCCGGCCGCGGCTGGCTTCAGGCTCTGGTCGCCTGCGCTGAACAACATGGCTGCACCGCCGTCTGCCCCCTCACGTTTGAAGACGAAGCCTTCAGCGTTGTTCATCATGCCGGCGGTGAGCTCCTCTGGAGGTCCATGGGCCAGGGCCGTCGGTGGCTGACCGAGCGGCGGCCCTGGAACCATCTTCCGCTGGTCAAGGTGAACAAGCCCCTGGTGGCTGGACCCACTGAACTAAACGAATTTCACTGTGTCCTGGTTCGGACAGACTTCTTCGCCCATAATGGAGCCCTCGACGAAAAACTGCTGAGCATGGCAGAAGAAACAGATTTCTCAATTTCCGTGTCCAGTAGCGGCGGCTCCATGTTTTTTGAACCTGCCAGCAAGGTGAGTTACATCCCCCCTTCCCCCGAGCGGCTGCTTCCCTCCGATATGCCATTCTTCTCTCTGCGCTGGTCCACCGATTGGGTCAGAAGAAGCGTTGAGTACATGGTGGATAAACACAACCTGGACCCTACGTCGCCCGTGGTCAAGCACTGGCCGCGCTTTGTGTTCCAGCACCGCTATTCCTGTTCCACGGGATCAAAGAAAATGCCGGCGCTCAACCTTCTGTTCGGCGACTACAGCACAACCCTTGACATGCGGGAGAAGTTTGATCATCTCCGCCGTCAGCTTTCCCCAGATCCGGTCCGCGATCGCTGAACTCCCCCTCGGCCTCCTGTCGACAACGGCCTGGCGACTGGCGAGCATGGCGGTTCGTGGGCTCGCCCTACGCCACCCGCCCTGGATCCATGGACAGCTTCGACGGCAAGATCATCGTGGGCAGCGAGGAGTGGTGCAGCTTCCCTGACGCCGGGTTGCCGGCGATCAAGGCCCGCGTCGATTCCGGTGCGGCCACCTCCGCCCTCCATGCCACCAACATCGTTCCCTTCGACCGCGATGGCCAGCCCTGGGTGAGCTTCGAGGTGCACCCGCTCCAGGGCGATCGGGTGGTGCTGGTGCGCCACGAGGCCCCCGTGGTGGCCAAGCGCGAAGTGCGCAACACCAGCGGCGTTCCGGAGAGCCGCTACGTGATCCGGGAGCGCCTGGTGCTCGGTGAGCAGAGCTGGGAGGTGGAGCTGACCCTCGCCAACCGCGATGCCATGGGCTACCGGATGCTGCTGGGACGTCAGGCCATGGTGGGCCGGATCCTGGTGGACCCGGAGGGCAGCCATCACCTGCGCACTCTCAGCGCCGAGGAGAGCCGGGCCCTCTATTCCCATGTCCGAAAGCGCGACGACGGCCTGCGGATCGTGCTGCTGGCCAGCAACCCCGAGCTCTACAGCAACCGCCGCCTGATGGAGGCCGGCGAGGAACGCGGTCATCACATTCAGTTCCTCAACATCCGCCAGTGCTACATCCGCCTGGACCCCCGCAACCCCGAAGTCCATTACCGCGGCGGCGACGTGCTCGGCACGGTCGATGCCGTCATCCCGCGCATCCGCCCCAGCGTCACCTTCTACGGCTGCGCCGTGACGCGTCAGTTCGAATCGATGGGGGTGCCGTCCCTCAACAGCGCCCACGCGATCACCGTCTCGCGCGACAAACTCTTCGCCTCCCAGGAGTTCGTCCGCGCCGGGCTCAACACCCCGGTCACGGGTTTTGCCGATTCCCCGCTCGACACCGTGGACCTGATCCGCATGGTGGGCGGCGCCCCCCTGATCGTGAAGCTGCTGGAGGGTGCCCAGGGCAAGGGGGTTGTCCTGGCCGAAACCCAGAAGGCGGCCGAAAGCGTCATCAATGCCCTCCAGAGCCTCGACGCCAACCTGCTGGTGCAGGAATTCATCAAGGAGGCCGGGGGCACGGACCTGCGCTGCTTCGTGGTCGGCGGCAAGGTGGTGGCCGCCATCGAACGCACCGCCGCCGAGGGGGAGTTCCGGGCCAACCTGCACCAGGGGGGAT
>JBBQIH010000010.1:0-18026 GCA_038324725.1 Cyanobacteriota bacterium
CCTGCGTCCCGATCTGCTGCTGACGGGCCGCACCCTCTTCGGCAAACCCTCCGCCAAGGGCCAGCAGTTCGACGACCACTACTTCGGGGCTATCCCCCAGCGGGTCCAGGTGTTCATGCAGGACGTGGAACGCCAGATGTACAAACTGGGCATCCCCGCCAAGACGCGCCACAACGAAGTCGCCCCCGGCCAGTTTGAGCTCGCCCCTTTCTTTGAGGCGGCCAACGTGGCCACCGACCACCAGCAGCTCACGATGACCATCCTCAAGAGCACGGCGCGGCGCCATGGGATGAACTGCCTGCTGCACGAAAAACCCTTCGAGGGCATCAACGGTTCCGGCAAGCACGTCAACTGGTCGGTGGGCAATCCCACCCAGGGCAACCTGCTCGATCCCGGCAACACCCCCCACGAGAACATGCAGTTCCTGCTGTTCTGCGGCGCCGTGATCCGCGGGGTTCACAAATTCGGCCCCCTGCTGCGGGCCGTGGTGGCCACCGCCGGCAACGATCACCGCCTCGGCGCCAACGAGGCCCCTCCGGCGATCATCTCCGTCTACCTGGGCAGCCAGCTCGAAGACGTCTTCCGCCAGATCAAGGAAGGGGACGTGACGGGCTCCACCAATGCCGGTGTCATGCAGCTTGGCGTCGACACCCTGCCGGAATTCCCCAAGGATCCCGGCGACCGCAACCGCACCTCTCCCTTCGCCTTCACCGGCAACCGCTTCGAGTTCCGTGCCGTCGGCTCCAACCAGTCGGTGGCAGGCCCCCTGGTGGCCATGAACACGATCCTGGCCGATTCGCTCGCCTACATGAGCGACCAGCTGGAGCAGAAAATGGCTGCGGGTGAAAGCCTGCCTGGCGCTGCCTTCTCCGTGCTCAAGCAGATCATGACCGACCACGGCAATGTGGTGTTCGGCGGCGATGGTTACTCCAGCGACTGGCACCGCATGGCCGTCGAGGACCGGGGCCTGGAGAATCTGCCCACCACCGCCGATTCCCTGCCGGTGCTGCAGCGGCCTGAAATCCGCGACCTCTTTGCCAGCCAGGGCGTCCTCACCCCCCTGGAGCTGGAAAGCCGCTGCGAGGTCTATGCCGAGCAGTATGTGCTGGCCATCGACGTGGAGGCCAAGCTGGCTGTGCAGATCGCCCAGACCCAGATCTACCCGGCCGCCATGCGCTACCTGGGTGAACTGGCCAGTTCCCTGCAACTGCAGACGGCGATGGGCCTCCAGGTGTCCCCGGAAACCCAGCAGAAGGTCGCGTCGCTCAGCGCCAAGTCGATGGATCTGAGCAATGCGCTCGAAAGTGCCATCAGCCAGGCCCCCCACGGCACCATGGCACACATGCACTATTCCGCCGACACCCTGATGCCCCTGATGCATCAGCTGCGGGAGGCGGTCGATGGCCTCGAGGCGGTGGTCGACGACAACCTCTGGCCCCTTCCCTCCTACCAGGAGATGCTGTTCATCCGCTGAAGGCCCCAACTGGCCGCTATGGGGGAGAGGCGTTCACAGGCCCTCCCCCTTTTTTGTGTCCAGCGGGGAAGAGACCTCACGATCTGCACGCTTGGTTCCCTTCGGCACAGCCGACCCGTGACCGGAGGTGCTGGAGTCGTCCCATGAGCCCTCCAGCCGACCATCTCCCCACCGCCGACGGATCCTCCGAACTACGGGACCTCGAAGATCACTACGGCTCCTATTGCCGGGCCATGGGGATGCTGGTACGGGAAGGCAAGAGTCTCAAGACCGTGCAGCGCACCGTGTGCTGGCAGCAGTTGGCCCGCCTGCACGACTGCCGTCCGGCCCGCTACCAGGAACCCGATGCCCTCTATCTGAAGCTGTGGCGGGAGAGCGGCAGCGACGGGGCTGCGTCCTCCAAGCGTTGAGAATCGGAGGGCGGAGCCGGGGACTCTTTCGTGGATTCGGTCACATCGGCCACTGACAGGCACCCCTGGGGCGAACGATGACGGGTGTTCTCCTGCGTTCGACGTTGTTCATGGATGCACCTACGGCCTTCGCCGCGGTCGCTCTCGCCGCCGTCTCCTGGGATGGCGCTCTCACCATGGCGGGCACTCGGGCCCTGCGCCACGCCCTGGATTACCGCGCCCCCTTCAGGGGACGCAGCGACAAGGACATGATCACCCTGATGGACACCCTGCTTCAGGGCCTGCGGGCCAAGGGTTCGATCGGGCTGATGGAGGAAGCCGCTGCCGTGCTCGATGACCGCCAGCGGCACACGGCCTACGCCGTGGCGGCGGAGATCATGCGCTCCGACGGCCCCCTGCAGGACCAAGAACAGAAGATCCTCGCCGACCTGGCCGCCACCCTGCGCCTCGATCCGGAGGAAACCAGCAAGGTCCTCGCGGTGATGGATGTCCTCCATGCCAGCATCCTGGAGCCTGCTGTGAGCGCATGAGTTCCGCCCCCACCGGCCTTCGCATCGCCGTGGTGGGGGCCGGCAGCTCCGGCCTGCTGCTCGCCTTGATCCTGCAGCGCCAGGGCCACAGGGTCACCCTGTTTGAGCGTTCACCGCGGCTGCGCACCGAAGGTTGCGGGATCCTGCTGGTGAAGAGCGGTGTCGAGGCGG
The DNA here is from genome assembly GCA_038324725.1 of Cyanobacteriota bacterium. GTDB lineage: Bacteria > Cyanobacteriota > Cyanobacteriia > PCC-6307 > Cyanobiaceae > Cyanobium. The sequence goes on from JBBQIH010000010.1 coordinate 2,586, forward strand.
TGGCCGCGGCCGCCATCCCTGGCCTGCTGGACGACCTGTTGGCCGGCGGCCATCCCGTGCAGCGGTTCGTCTTCCGCAACCTCAGGGGTGATCTGATCGAAGCCAGCCCGGCCGAACGGGACGCCGGCGACCTGCCGTCGCTGCTGATTCACCGCCGCGCCATCCTCGACGCTCTCTGGCACCATCTCGATCCCGCCTGTTTCCAGAGCGGTCGCTCGCTCGTCAGCTGGAGCCAGAGCGACACGGACGTTGAGGCGCGGTTCGCCGAGGGCCCGGCCTGGACGGGCGATCTGCTGATCGGGGCCGACGGGATCTTCTCCAAGGTGGCCACCCTGCTCCGCTCCGATCGCCGCTTGCAGTACCTCGGGGATCGGGTCTGGCGTGGGGTGGTGACGGACGAGACCTTCTGCAGCAACGGGGATTTCTTCGTCTATGCCCGCGGCCGGGGCATCTACGCCAACTTCTTCGATCTGGGCCCCGATGGGGAAGGTAACGGACGCACCCACTGGGGCTTCTTCCAGGAGGAAGCGCTCCCCGACGACCGCGGCACCCGGCAGAGGCTGCTGGAGGAAGGGGTGCCGGCCGCCGCCCTGGCCAAGCTTCCCGCCGATGCCGCCGCGATCATCAGCGCCACGGACCCGGAAGGGGTGGTCGCGAACTGGTCGTATGACATCGACCCCCTGCCTTCGTTCGTGGCGGGGCGGGTGGCCCTGATCGGCGACGCCGCCCATGCCATGAGCTCCTCCCAGGCCCGGGGGATGACGGCGGGACTGGAAGATGCGGTGGCCCTGGCCTCGTGGCTCGCACCCGGCGCCTCCACCGCCCCCGTGCTGGCCCTGCAGAGTTACCAGGACGAAAGGCTGCCGGTGGTGCACCGTTACCAGGAGCGCAGCCGCCAGGTCAGCCACCGCACGGGCCGCAAACGCCCCCCCAGCCGCGACCCTGCCGGGGCCCCTCTGCCGGAGCGACACTGAAAGATGTTGTGAAGGTGACAGTTCCGATCTGGCACAGGGGGCAAAATGAGATTCCTGTATCGAGGCAAGACGTGGCGATCTCCTTACCTCAGACCCGTGTTCGTGGCCGTTCCCAGTCCTGCCGGACCTACCGGCTGGTGGATCAGCAGGGTGAGCCCCATCCCATCCTCGACGACCTCTACGAGTCCCTGGATGCGGCCTGGAGCGAGGCACTGCATTGGTGGCAGGAAGAATTCGGCCCCGTGCAGGGACCGGTGGGCATCGGCGTGGAAGTGAGCACACTGAGTGGCGAATGGCGCACCCTGCGCTATCCCGGCACCTGAAGACCTGAGGGTCTCAGCGCACCGTCACCCCTTTCCAGAAGGCCACCCGGCCACGGATGTTGCTGGCGGCCTCCTTCGGCTCCGGGTAGTACCAGACGGCATTGGCGTTCTCCTTGCCATCCACCACCAGGTCGTAGTAATGGGCTTCCCCTTTCCAGCCGCAGACGGAGCGATGGCTCGAAGGCCGGATGCAGGCGGCATCCAGCGACTCCGCCGGGAAATAGGCGTTGCCTTCCACCGTCACGATGTCCTCGCTGCTGGCGATCACCGTTCCATTCCAGGTGGCCTGCATCGTTGACGCCGTCGAAGTCCTACCATTCTGGCGCCCTCTGCCCGGCTTACAAGTCGTTGGGCTGGTAGATCCGCAGGGTGCCCACCCCCACGGGACTGGGTAAGGGGTTGGGGCCGGAGGGAATCGCCGTCACCTGAAACAGGTAGGTGTCAGCCTGGATGGGGTTGAACCAGGGCCGCAAGGACAGGGTGACGGTGGTGCCAGGGGGAACGGGCTCTGGGAAGCTGAGGGTGAAGAGCCGGGAGGCAGGTTCGAAGCTGGCTCGGACCGGGATCTGACGCCCCTCGCGGCGAGGAACGCCGAGGAAGGCCCGGGTCCGCTCGACGGCGAAGGGGAACTGCCAGTCGGCACCGCGGGTCTGCTGAATGGTCAGGCCACCGAGGGAAGCACCCGCCTGCTCATCGAGGCTGAGGGTGAAGAAGTACTCCGCCGGGGATTGGCCCACGTTGGTGGTGTAGCTGGTGAGGACCACTTTCCAGGGGGCCCGCACGAACTGGGTGCGCCCCCCCAGCTCAAGAGCGCGGGCGCCTGGTGGCACGCAGGCCAGCAGCAGCGAGAGGGTTGCCACCGGCAGGATGGCGGCGTTCTTCGCCGAGAGCCTGCGCCGCGGAGGACGTGCCATGGCCACCTCAAGCTTCTGAACTCACGCTAGAGGGACGTTGCGACGGAGGAGTTCGCACCGGCCAGGAAGGGCGCTGGATCCTGGTCGCGGCGATGCTGAACCGGAATCGGCTCCCCCGGCGCCGAGGGGTCGGCCGGATCCAGGCGGGCGGTGGCCTCCAGGGAGCGGCGCAGCCGGCGGGCGGGGTGCAGTGGCATGTCCCTCGGCACGCTGATGCGATCGCGCAAGTAGCGCAGCCCCTTGGCCGATCCAGCCGGCGGCGGGCACTCCCTGCCCGTGATCAGGAGGGTGAGCGCACAGCGCAACGGCCGATCCAGCCCTTCCCTGCCGAGGGGATTGCGGGCCAGCAGGGTGTCCCGGTGCCGCAGCACCCTGGCCAGGGCCACGCCGGCCGCATCTGGCGGCTCGCTCTGGCTGGTTTCGGGATCGGACCCGGGCGGGCCCACCAGCGGCCAGGGACCGGCATCGATCCGCTGCGCCAGGGCCTTCTGCTGCGGCGTGCCGCTGACGTAACAGCCCCCCATCTGGGGGGGCAGGTCGTGGGCGTGGGTGTGGAAGTCGCTCTGGGTGCCCAGATAGGTGGAGCGCCGCTCGAGGGCATGGAACCAGCGATCGATGGCCGGGTAGCGCTCCCGCAGCAGGAAGCCCTTGTAATAGGCCAGGCTGGCGTTCATCCGCTCGAGGTAGGGCACGAAGATCAGATCCGCCGTGCTCAGCTCCCCCAGCAGAAACGGCCCCGAAGTGGCGGCAAGGGCGATCGCGAAGCGTTCGGCGAAGCGCTCGAAGCCCTGCTGGCTCCGGGCCTCCTCAGCGGCGCCACGGCTCGGGACGCAGAGCCACTGGCACCAGGCCCGGAACAACTGACGCTCCAGCTGGCGCAGGGGAAGCGCCTCGGGCGCGTTCATCCCCAGCCCTAGGGGACCGAAGGCCGTCTCAAGGGCCTCCAGGATGCGATCGCTCTCGGTGATCAGGCGGCCATCCAGCTCGAGGGCCGGCAGCATGCCGCCCCGCACCAGGTCGGTGTACCAGGGCTCCTTCTGCCCGTAGCAGAACATCGTCACCTTGCGGATCCGATACGGAATCCGCCGCTCCTCCAGCCACAGCCAGACCTTCTGGCAGTAGGGACACCAGGCGTGGTGATCCCGGTAAAGCGTGACGCGGATCTCCCCTGCCGGGCGGCCGAAAAGGCGCTGCTGGGCCTGGGCGCTGGTGGGACCTGCGGCGAGATCCATGAAGGCCGGCGTCGCCAGAACTGGCGCCGCTTCGGAGGCCAGCGCCGCCCAGTCCAGGGGCTCGAAAAGCTCAGACATGGAGCCGGCCATGGAAGGGGAATGGGTCCGATCAGCCTAGACAGACCCCCTTGGCAACACCCACCCCGACCCTCGCACCCGCACGGACAACGAACCTACAGTCGGGTTATCCACGCCTTCCAGCGACCCCATGTTCGACGCCTTCACCAAGCTCGTCGCCCAAGCCGATGCCCGCGGCGAATTCCTCAGCCCCGGTCAGATCGATGCCCTTGGAGCCATGGTGGCCGAGAGCAATAAGCGGATGGACACCGTCAACCGCATCACCTCCAACGCTTCCAAGATCGTCACCAACGCGGCCCGCGATCTGTTCGACCAGCAGCCTGCCCTGATCGCCCCCGGCGGCAACGCTTACACCCATCGCCGCATGGCCGCTTGCCTGCGCGATATGGAGATCGTTCTGCGCTACATCACCTACGCGATCTTCACCGGTGATGCCTCCGTCCTCGAGGATCGTTGCCTCAACGGTCTGCGTGAGACCTACCTGGCCCTCGGCGTCCCCGGCGCTTCCGTGGCCGAAGGCATCCGCAAGATGAAGGAGGCTTCACTCGCCATCGCCGGCGATCGCAATGGCATCACCCAGGGCGACTGCGCTGCCCTGATGTCCGAAGTGGGCACCTACTTCGATCGCGCCGCCGCGGCTGTCGCCTGAGTGCGGTCGGTCTGACGGCCAGCCATCAACCCACTTCGCCGGGAGTTCTTCCCGGCTTTTTTGTGACCGTTCGCTGGCCGGACAGCTGCTTTGTCATTTTCGCTACACGGTCCCGCTTCGCCTGCACTGAAGGTTGCCTTCGTTATTTCATCGATTTCTCCAAGCCTCCGATGCATTGACCACCGGCGGGTGAGCCTTCGTCCCCAGCGACGACCAAATGCTCTCTCCAACGCCACCTTCGCCACCATCGCCACCTTCGGACACGGGGAGCACGCTCCGGTTGGCATTCACCACACCACTGGCCCACCCACAAGGTGCTGCATCACCAGCTGCTTCAGCATCACATGGGAATCCTGAAGGCACCATCAAGAAGCCTATCTCTTGTCCCTGGCCTATCTCTTGCCTCTGGGTGGATTGCGAGTTTCCCTTTCAGTTCGCGGGTTGTTCGATACTTCAATGCCGCCTATCCACAGATGTGCCGAGGGCGCTTATGGTGATGCCTGGTGACATTGGCCTGACTTTCAACAGGCTGAAAGCCATTCTCGTCAGCGACGGGATGTTGGCCTTGGGAACTGCTATCATTTGGAAGATTCTCGGTGCGCTGATGCCCCTTCGCGTCAGTGGCGAAGAGGAGGAAGAACGCGGACTCAACTTCGTCTTCAACGGAGAAGAGGCGTACGACCCAATGACCAAACTGAGGCCTTCAAATCCATGAAAATGATCACGGCAATGGTTCGCCCTTCCAAGGTCGATGCCATCAAGACAGCCCTCGTGGCCCTCGACATCATCGGTATGACGGTCACCGACTCCCGCGGATTCGGTCGCCAGAAGGGCCAAGTCGAGCGCTATCGGGGTACGGAGTTCACCGTCGAGTTTCTCCCCAAGGCCAGGATTGAGATCGTCGTCCCTTCCGCCAAGTTGGAGGCGGCGATCGCCGCCATCACCGAGGCTGCCCGCACCGGCGAAATCGGCGACGGCAAGCTTTTTGTCACCCCCGTGGAGTCGGTGGTTCGGATCCGCACCGGAGAATCCGGCGAAGCCACCCTCTGAATCAGTGCCCCCAGCATCAGCGAGCCGGTCAACACAACAGGAGCTGGCCGGGATGGCCGGCTCCTTTTTTATGACCGCCACAGGGAAGGTCCCTGACGCCGGCGTGCTGCGGCCCCGCTTTCCAGCAGGATTCAGGGCCTCCCCCGCACTCGCCGGCCGTGGCCCAGCCCCGCACCCTGTTGATCAGCGGCGCCAGCCGGGGCATCGGCCGCGCCATCGCTGAAAGGGCCCTCGCCGAGGGGCATCGGCTCAGCCTGGGGGTGCGGGATCCAGCCGGGCTGCCGCAAGGCCCGCTCCGGGAGGCCGCCCGCCTGCAGCCCGACCGGATGCTGCTGCAGGCCTACGACGCCGGCGACCCCAGCCAGGCGAGCACCTGGGTGGCGGCGACCCTGGCCCAGTTCGGCGCCATCGACGGGCTGATTCACTCTGCAGGGGTGTTCTCCCGGGTGGGGCTGCTGTTCGAGGCTGGCCAGGAGCAGGAGATCGAAGCGCTGTGGCGCGTGAATCTGATGGGACCCTGGTGGCTCACCAGGGCCGCCTGGCCGGCGCTGGTGGCCAGCGGCGACGGCCGGGTGATCACCCTGGTGTCGATGAGCGGCCAGCGGGTGAAGGGGCCGCTGGCGGCGTACCCCTGCAGCAAGTTTGCCCTGATGGCCCTGTGCCAGTCGATGCGTCACGAGGGCTGGGACGCCGGCATCCGGGTGACCGCGATCTGCCCAGGCTGGGTGAACACCCGCATGGCCTCCCATGTGACGGCACTCCCCGCCGAGGCCATGACCCAGCCCGAGGATCTGGCCTCCCTCACGGCCGAGCTGCTGAGGCTGCCCGCCAGCGCGGTGCCTTTCGAGCTGAAGATCAACTGCGTGCTGGAGCTCTGAGGCCGGCTCAGATCAGCCGCGATCCGGAGGCCGCCCGGCGCTGGGTGGGGTCGAACACGGCCGCCACGGTGCGAATCAGCCAGCGGCCCGAGTCGGTCACCTCCACCAGGCCCAGGCTGTCGGTCTGACTCAGCCGCACCAGTCCATCGTCGGCGAGCAGCGCCAGATCGGCCCATTCGCGGCTGAAGCGATGCGGATCGATCGCCACCCGGAAATGACACATCACCTCCCGGATCAGCTCGCGGCGGTCCAGCACCTCCGGATCGGTGACCAGCAGCCCCCGCTCCACCGGCAGCTCCCCGGCGGCGATGCTGGCTGCGTAGGCCTTCAGATCCCGCTGGTTCTGGCTGAACAGGCCGGGGAACTGGCTGATCGCCGTGGGGCCCACCCCCAGCAACTCCAGTTCCCCGCCCGTGGTGTAGCCCTGGAAGTTCCGGTGCAGGCGCCCCTGCCGCGCCGCGACGGCCAGGCTGTCGCCTGAGAGGGCGTAGTGATCCATGCCGATGGCGTCGTAACCAGACCCACCCAGAAGGGAGGCGGCACTCTCAAGCATCTGCAGCCGCTGCCGCTGGGAGGGCAGCTCCTCGCGCGCGATCTTGCGCTGCAGAGGAAGCTGATCGGGGAGGTAAGCGAAGGAGAACAGGGACACCCGATCGGGGCGCAGGTCCTGCACCAGCGCCAGGGTGGCGTCAAAACGCTCCGGGGTCTGGAGCGGCAGACCGCAGATCAGATCCACGTTGACGCTGTCGAAGTCCGCCTCCCGCATCCAGGCCATGGCCCGGCGCAGCTGGTCGACCGGCACCACCCGATTCACCGCCTGCTGCACCAGGGGGTCGGCATCCTGAATGCCGAAGCTGATCCGGGTGAAGCCCAGGCGGCGCAGCGCAACGACGTCCTCCCGGCTGAGGGCCTCCGGATTGACTTCGATGGAGGCCTCCAGGTTGTCCTCCAGATCGAAGTGACGCCCGATCAACCGCCAGAGGCTCTCGCGCTCGGGGATCGTCAGGTAATTGGGGGTGCCCCCGCCCCAGTGGAGCTGGGCGAGGCGTCGCCGTTGGGCGGAGTGGCGCGTGATCAGCTCCAGTTCAGCGGCCAGGGCGTCCAGGTAGGGACCCACCACCTTCGAACCGGCGCCGGTGGTGATGCGGTTGCAGCCGCAGAACCAGCAGGCGTTGCGGCAGAAGGGCACATGCACGTAAAGCGACAGCGCCTCGTCCGTGGGGCGGGCCAGCTGGGCCTCCAGATCGGCCGCCGTGACACCCCCGTGGAAGGCCGCGGCCGTGGGGTAGCTCGTGTATCGGGGCACGGGCCGGTCGTGCTTGAGCAGCAGATCGATCGTGGTGGCGCCGGGTGATGCAACGGTGGCCGCTGGGGTCATGGGAGGAAGGGGGATGGGTGGAGCGAGACGCGTGGGGGTGATCAGGCCTCGGTGCTGGCAGGCGCTGGCGTCTCCAGAGCGGCCAGCTCCGCCAGCAGGCGCTGGGTGGCGAGGAAGGCGAGCACCGATTCCTCCAGCAGCTCCTCCTCTTCCACCTCGCTGAGGTCGAGCTGCTCAAAGGCGTCGTGCAGCGCCTGCTTCAGCTCGGCGATGGGGCGCTGGAACTCCCAAAACCGCAGGCTGGCCAGGCCCTGGCTCGAGAGAATGGCCGTGGCCTTCTCAGCCAGTTGCTGGCCACCGGAGAGATCGCCGCCGTAGCGCACATAGACGTGGGCCATGAAGCGGTGCGGCGCCTGGCGGGCCAGGCCGCACAGCTGATCCAACCAGTCGTGGGCGGCGGCAGAGGCCGGTGTGGCCGGGATGGCGGCCAACATGGCGACGTCCTCCCGCAGGGCCTGGCTGCGGGTCAGGTCAGCCCAGGGGAAGGCTTCCGCCCCAAGGGCGGAGGCCAGCTCGGGGCCGTCCGCCTCGATCAGGTCGTAGGCGGGGGCAAGGGCACGGATCAGGGCCGCCAGCTGACGGGGACTGGCCTGGCCCTCCAGCAGGGACCGGGAGAAGGTCATGCCCTCGGCCTGGTGGTGGGCGGCACCGATGCGGGCGTGAAGCCGACGCACCCTGGGGCCGAAACCCTTGCGCGCCACCACACCGGCGGGCCTGGCGTGGTCGGAGATGGTTTCGGGGATCGCTGGGGGGATGGCCGTGGTCATGGGGATCGGTGCCAGAGAGACAACGTGGGCCCGCACAGGGGGCTGACGCCACGCTATAACGTTACTATTGTTCCGTGCTTCTATGGCAACAATTTCGTTGCATCCCCCGCATCCGCCACACCCCACCACACACGCCGCCATGTCCGCCACCCCCAAGGCCTCGACCACCGAGCCCGTTCGCTCCCTGTCCTTTCTCGTGGCTCCGCTGGGCCAGCTCAGCGAGGACGGCCAGCTGCGTGAACTGATTGAGGAACGCCGGCAGTGCAAGGGAGCGGCAGTGGAGCTCTGGTATCTGGGGCCGGATCTGGTGGAGGAGCTCTGTCTGAGGCCGGCCTTCAGCCACCCTCCAGGACAAGGCGACGAGCGCCGCCCGAGCGAGAAGCCCATCGAGGCGATTGTGGCCGGCGAAGCGGCGGTGATCACCTGGCTGCAGCTGCGCTTCGGCGGCTGCGCCGGAACCCTCGCCATCCCGACAACCTGGCTTCAGGAACGAGCAAGCCGACTGCCCCCCCTGGCGCCAGCCAGCAACACGGCCAGCAGCAATGGCTCCAGGAGGACCTGGGGACGGCCAACCTCTGGGTAGAGCCTGCAAAAGGTTGGGTTCCGTCGATCCAGTGCCTGATCGGCCAGGCGCCTCGGCGGCCGAAGGGATGGGCCCTAGCCATCCGCTCCTCGATGGTGACAGGGAAGAACACAGGGCCGATCCGCTCCTGCTGGGCGACAGGTTGTTTCGCAGCCTCCTGAGCTATCGATGTCAGATCATGGGTGAAACTCAAGAATGTCCACACTGGGTCATCCTCGAGCTCTTTTGAAACCGCTGCGACACGGGAAAGACGACTGATGCCTAGTCCGACGGAGCATGAATGGAGCGCTCCAAAGCGCGCACGTCGGCGGCAGAAGGGGAAGTCATTGCTGGCTTCTATCAGCTCCATGAGTCGAGGCTGAAGCCAGGCAGATGCCGCGCTAAAGAATGAAGAATGTCGCGATCGGTATCAGGCTTTGAATCTCTCCACCAGCATCTCCTGCGACCGCGAGTCCGATACCAAACAGAATCGCTGGCGTCCCCTTGCCTGAATGAGTGCCTGTCCGCTTGCAGTTCGTAAAGTCAGCTGGAGAGCAGGACTGAGTCATCCAAAGTCTCCGCCTTTGGTTGAAATCACATTAACGCTATCTAGAGTCTTTTTTGATTGCAGCCAGGAGTAAAAGAATGCCAAAGGCAGAATATAGGCCAAGCTGAGACGTCCAGCCTCCTGCCCGCCATTCCCTACAATCGTAAAGAGGAGAGGCGCGAAGCAGGCCAACGCAGAGAATAGCAACGCTCTTTGACTTAGGCTTTTCCAGATATTGGCAAGAATCATGCGCGTAAGTGGGTAGTAGAGAAAAATGCAAAGAGCTACCCACATGAGCCATTGCAGGGCCTCCTCAAGCCCTGCTGCTGGACTGGGAAGCTGGATGTACTTCCATGGCGAAAAGGGTGCCGGAAAAACAATCCTTGCCAGACGCTGTGGCTCCAGAATATCCCCCATGGCGCTCAACGGGTTAGACAGGATGTAGCTCTTGATGATATGTTGATTTTCTTTGCAATACTCAGCCACCTCGATTCCACTGTGCACCGACATATCAATACCGCCTTTGATGTTCGGTGCACGCACGAAGACCTCGGCAAGATTACAACCCGTGTAATTTGTGAGCATGTAGGTATTGATTAAGCGATGCTGATTGACGTGGTAAGGGGATGCCAGAAGAAGCCCAAGCAGAAGCCCCAAAGTCACCAGTAATTTTCTATTCAGCAACGATGACAAGAGAATCAATACCAGGGCGTAGGGAGCGTAGGGCCTGGACATATCCGCATTGAATGCGAAGAAAATGGCAAGCAGGCAAACTGAAACGCCAACCGAAAGCGTGACAGGTTTGCCGCCACCCAAGTGAATCAATGCAAGCAGGCCTAAAATCGAAGCTGGGTACAAAGCGTCGACAAACGACCCGCCTGAAAACAGAATGATGTAGATGGGTAAAATGAACAGGATCCATCGCGCCCAGCGCTGCTCATGCGGGAGTTGCGCTGGCGCTTCAAGGATACGAAACAGGATTCTCGATAACAACAGAACAGCAAAAAGCAACGCCGAGAAATAAGCCAAGTCATAATAGAGATGCAAGCATGCTTCTCCACAGGCATGTCCAAGCTGCTTCTCGATGTGCAGCGATGGACGCATGACTGAGGTAACAGTCTGAAAGGCGAGTTCAGCATGGGATTTCAACAGCAGAGACCGGAGGTCTGGGATGCTCCTGCACCACCCATAGTTGGGGGTGTGATTCTTTAAAAATGCGCCGGCGGAGGCCACCACCAGCGAATAGGCCATGGATTTAGTTACCACCATTGCTCTCGACATGGGCAGTGGCATCAGCAGCAATGTCACTCCTGAAGCTAAGGCCAAGCTCGCCATGGAGGCGATCAGCCGTCGCAAGACGCTCCAGTGGATCGCCGCCGACCGTGAGGCGCACCCGATCCAGGTGAGCCAATGGAAGAAGCTGCGGTTAGAGGCTGCCAGCCACCTGTTGACCCAGGCAGGCTGAACAGCTCAAGGGGGGCTTCGGAGCCTCGTGGGAACTGATCAAGGAACGCCGCCTCGGCAAGGGAGCGAATGTGCCAGTTGGCTGTCTGGGGCGGGATCTGGTGGAGGAGCTGTGTCGGCGCCAGTCAACACCTGGGATCATGGCTGGGGCCCTCCACCCCACAGTTCCAGCTTGCGTTGTCGTCGGCACCATCGCGATTCTGCTCGCCGTTGGCAGCGTTGTGCTTGTTTCTGTAGGCCACCAGATCGGCCAGGGTGAAGCCGTCATGGCAGGTGACGACGTTCACGCTCTGCTCCGCTTCCCGCTCCTTGTGGCGGTAGATGTCGGGGCTGCCGAGTAGCCCCATCGCCGTGATGCCCAAATCCTGCAGGTAGGGGATTTCTCGATCAGACCGGCATCGTTGCCGGCGCGCTCCGGCGCCCATCGCCAGAGGGGGTGCCCACCGCCAGGCCGTAGGGATCCAGCTCGACGACGAGACCGGGGACAGCGGCGTCCTTTCGATCGAAGAGCAGCCGTTCGACCCTGGTGGCGAACTTGGAATGCACACAGAAATTGCCCCCTACCGGCGTCACCGCAGCGCCCAGATGGGCACTCCTACCGTTAGAAACCTGCGCTGCTACCGAAGCCATGGTCTCGCATCGTGCATCACCAAGGGATGTGTCCCAGGCCGCTTGACGAAAGGGCTTCCTTGAACGTTAGAGGAGACTAATGGTGCTGGGAACAGGGAGCACCCACTAGCGAATTTACCAAGCTTTGTGTCGCACTGGCTTCCTGATTCACACAGAACAGCTGCAATGAATGCAAAGGATCGAGGACACCCATGACCCCCGCCGAGGCCTTCGCCGCCATTCCCCTGGCCGCCGTTTGCTGCGACAGCAACTTCGGCCGTGAGGAGGCCCACATTCTCAAAGAACAGTTGGTCCACCGCTCTCCTTACCGGAGCATGACGCCGCTGGCCTTCGGCGAGCTCATCGAAGGTCGGCTGCATCTCTTCCGCCGGGACCACTGGCAGGAACTGATCCGCCAGGCCATACCAGTGCTCACCAGCGCCCAGCAGGAGGTGGCCTTCAGCCTGGCCGTTCAGCTAGTGTTGTGCGATCAGGAGGTGAAACCGGAAGAGGCCACCTTCCTTAACACCCTGGGCAACGAACTTTCCCTGCCACCAGGCCGGGCCGCCCAGATCCAGGAGGTGCTGGCGCTGCTGCAGCGCGATGTTCTGATCGGCGAAACCGTTGCCTGATCTCACCCCGGCCGTCGGCAACGCCTCAGCCGCCCCCTTCTGCAACCTGCTGCTGCCCACCGGCGCCCAGACGCGGGCGCGCACCCTCCCCGGCCGCAAGGTCGTGATCGTGGGCTGCGGTGCGGTGGGCATGGCCTGCGCCGTGGCGATCCTGCATCGGGGCTGCCAGGAGGAACTGGTGCTGGTGGATGTCGCCCAGGACCGGCTGGAGGGGGAAGTGATGGACCTCTGCCATGGCCTGCCGTTTCTGCCCCGCACCGACCTGCGGGCCGGGACCGTGGAGGAGGAGGGCCGGGACGCCGACCTGGTGGTGATCACCGCCGGCGTGGCCCAGCAGCCAGGCCAGTCGCGGCGGGAGCTGATCGAACGCAACGCCGCCCTGTTCCGCAAGATCGTGCCACCGATCGCCAGCCACTGCCCCCGGGCTGTGCTGCTGGTGGTGAGCAATCCGGTGGATGTGCTGACCCACATTGCCGGCCAGCTGAGCGGCTTCCCCCCTCACCGGGTGATCGGCTCGGGCACCGTGCTGGATTCGGCCCGCTTCCGCATGGCCATCAGTCGCCGTCTGGGGATCGATCCCCATGACGTCCAGGCCTACGTGATCGGCGAACACGGCGATTCGGAGGTGCCGGTGTGGAGCCGGGTGGTGGTGGCTGGCTCGGGGCTGGTCGATGGCGGCTGGGAAGGCAGCCGCACCCTGGCGGATCCTGAGCTCCAGGAGTTGTTCCATGGCGAGGTGCGCCAGGCGGCCTACGAGATCATCCGGCTCAAGGGCAGCACCTCCTGGGCGATCGGGCTGGCCACCGCCGAGATCGTTGAGGCGGTGCTGCGCAGCAAGGACCAGATGCTCACCGTCAGCAGCCGCAGCCACGGCCACTACGGCCTGCCCGATGTCTGCCTCAGCCTGCCCACGATCGTCAACGACAGTGGCGCGGCCGCCCTGGTGCAGATGGCCCTGACCGAGCCGGAAATGGCACAACTGCTTGGCAGCGCCGAACTGCTGCGCGGGATGCTTGACGAGGCGGGGTTCTGAGCAGCGGCGCCCCCTAGAGAGCCAGCTCCAGCGCCTGGCCCGCCAATCGCGCCACCAGCCCCCGGGCCTGGCGCGGCTCGAAGCCGACCGTCTCAATCGCTTCCTGGAAGCAGCCGATGAATTCGCCCACCAGCTCGCTGGGGTCGATGCCGATGGCCGTGAGATCGGCACGGACGGCCTGGAGCATGGCGAGCACGATCGGCACGGCGCGCTCACAACAGGCCGCGATCGGGGCTGCCACCTCGGGGGACCAGGCCGCCAGCCATCGTTGGCCGTCATCAAGGTGTTCGGCCTCATCGTCCAGCACCGTCTGGATGATCGGGGCGGCATAGGCATCGGCCACCGGCTGATAGCAGCGGTAGGCCGCCACGGCGAAGCTCTCGACGATCAGGCACTGGATCACCAGGGCACTGACCCGATCGCCCGTTGCCACCGCCTCGCGAAACAGTCGGTGCAGGGGCGCGAACAGCCGCTGCGCCAGCGGCAGGTCTGGGCGGATCCCCAACTCCTTGCCGCAGCCAGCGAAGTCGCGGGCATGGCGCCCCTCCATCGCCGCGAGCCGCTGCAGCTCCTGCCTGTCCTGCGGCAGCAAAGCGGCCAGCAGGCGGAAGTGGCTGTCCGCTATCCCCTCACCCACGATCACCAGGGCATTGATGCGGCTGTAGGCGTCGCGGTAGGCGGGGCTCAGGAGGGGCTGGGGCATGGGAGAGAGAGCAAGGAGACTGATCAGGAATGGCCGCTGGCCGGCCGCACTCAGGCCGCTTCCGCCGGCAGCATCGGCTGGAAGAACTGCCGCCACAGCAAGGCGCCGAAGCGCAGCTTCAGGCCGAGCTGGCGCAGGGGAGAGGCCCCCTCGCGGCGGGCGGCGCCCATCTCCTGGAAACAGGTCACGAGGCGATCCCTCAGGGCGATGAACTGGCCGTTGTCCAGGTCGAAGACCCAGGGGAAGGCACGGCGGGCCGTGCGGTTGGTCTGGCGCATCACCTCCGCATCAAAACGTTCCGGATCCATGCCCAGGATTTGGTAAAACTCACCGCGCTCACACACCGTGAGGCTGTGGGTGAGGAACACCGACCAGAGGAAGAAGCGGCTCAGCAACTTGCCGCCAAAACCCTGCCGCAGGGCAGGCCAGCAGCGGATCAGCATGTTGAAGATGTCGCCATGGCGATTCTCGTCCTGGCACCAGGGCTCGAAGAAATCGAACAGGGGCGCGACGTTGCTGTCGGGGTTGGCCTTGAGATGGCGGTCGATGAGGATGTAGCGCCAGTAGCCGATCTTTTCCGACAGGAAGACGCTGTAGAGCACCCAGCTGAGGGGGAACCAGGTGATCGGACGCTTGGTGCTCAGGCTGGGCAGATCGATCGCGATGCCTTCGGCCACCAGCGCCCGGTTGAGGAAGCCGGCATGGCGGGCCTCATCCCGGGCCATCAGCTGGAACAACCGGCCGAGCTCCGGTCGCTTGGCCTGCATCAGCCGGCGGGAGAGCTCCTTGAACAGCAGAAATCCTGAGAACTCCGACACGCAGGAGCGCACCAGATAGCTCTCGTAGGCCTGCTTCTCCTCGGGGCTGAGATCCCGGAGCCGATCCAGCGGTGCCTTGCGGTCGAAGTGTTCCCGGTTGTAGTCCGCCTCCATTTCGGCGAGCATCGCCTCGAAGGCCGGCCGCTGCTGCTCCAGATCCGTGCGGGCCGCCTTGGCGATCTGGGTGGTGTAGAAGCGCGGCGTCAGCAGGTCCTCGCGCAGATGCGGGGCAGCCGGAGCGTCAACTGAGGGGGCCGCAGAAACAGAGGAGAAGGTGGCTGTCATCAGGGAGGCGACGTTGCTTCACGTCATAACGACAACATTATACTATGTGATCCAGGTAATGCAGAAGGTCTATTTCACGATTCTGCATGACTGGGCTGAGACGACAGCGTGGTAACCTCGCTCCATCCCAGGCTCTGGAGCCGTCGATGGAATCCCTGGCCGACTATTTCAAGGTGTTTTCCGAGCCCAACCGCCTGACCGTGCTCGAGACCCTGCGTCCGGGCCCACTGAACGTCACCGCCGTCGTCGAGAAGACCGGCCTCAGCCAGGCGTTGGTGTCCAAGCATCTCAAGCTGCTCACGATCGCTGGTGTGGTGCGCCGCCGTCCCGAAGGCAGCCTGGTGTTCTATGAAGTGATCGACAAGGGCGTCTTCCAGCTCCTGGCTCAGGCCAGAAAGCTGATGCTCGCCTCCCGCCGCCAGCAACTCGATGCCCTTGCGGCCATCCTCTGACCTCCCCGCCGACCTGGACGCCCTCAAACGTGCCCTAGCAGGGGGCCGACGCGACTTTGCCGGCCTGCGGCTGGGGGATCTCGATGGCGTGGC
>JBBQIH010000011.1:0-17843 GCA_038324725.1 Cyanobacteriota bacterium
TACCTGAGCCTGTTCTTCAAGCAGCACCGCAGCCGCTACTACGAACTCCTCGATGAGGTGCGACACCAAGGGGACTGGGAGGCGTGGATCGCGTTCTTCCTGGAGGGGGTGGAGAGCACCGCTGCCGCTGCGGTGGCCACGGCCCACAGCCTGCTGGCCCTGTTCCGGGCCGACGAGGGCAAGCTCACGGGGCTGGGGCGGTCGGGTGCCAGCGTGCGGCAGGTGTTGGCGGCGCTGAGGCAACGGCCCCTGACCGGGATTCCCCAGCTCGCCGTTCGGGCTCAGGTGAGCTTCCCCACGGCAGCCAAGGCGCTGGAGCGCCTGGTGGCTCTGGACATCGCCCGGGAAGTCACCGGTGGCCGGCGCAACCGGTTGTTCGCCTACGACGCCTACCTGGCGATCCTGGGGGAAGGGGCCGAGCCTCTCTGAGCCAGGCGCACCTCATGGCGTCGGCGCCGGGACAGATCTGCGCAGGATTCTGCGCAAGCCCTTGAGAGGAACAGCCAAAGCCCCTGTGATGCCAGGGGGAATGCCTGCGCCTTACAAGCAGGATGTCGCTGGTTCGAAACCGGCATCGGGCCTCAGGGGACGGGGCCATCCCACCTGTTGCTGTGCTGCCCAGACCTGGCCGCGGCGTCCTGTCAGGGCCTCGCCCAACGATCCGGCCTAGCGTTGGTCATCGAGATGGTCAACAACATGAGACAAGTCACGGTGGCGGAGGCCAAAGCCCAGCTTTCGAGCCTGCTCGACACGGTGGAGACAGGCGAGGTGGTGGTGATCACCCGACGCGGCAAAGCCATTGCTGAGCTGGTTCCCAGGCGTGCCGTGCGCGATCTCCTGCCCCAGCTCCAGGCTCTGCGGGACTCTCTGCCCCATCAGGCCACCAGCGGCATCGAGACGATGCGCACCCTGCGGGATGACGTCGGCTTCTGATGCTTTATGTGGACACCTGCGTGCTGCTGGCGGCTCTCACACCGGAAGCCCACTCCGACGCCGCCGCGGCCTTTCTCGAGCAGGCCACAGCGCCACTGGCGATCAGCCCCTGGAGTGCCACCGAGCTCCATTCCGCTCTCGGGCTCAAGGTGCGCACCAAGGCCCTGAGCCCGTCGCAGGCCGAGGCGGTGCTGCAGGGCTTTGAACGCAGCCTCGCACCGGGTTTTCTGATGCTGGAGGTGGAACCACAGGACTTCCGTCATGCCAATGCCTGTCTGCGCGGCTGGGCCACGGCTCTGCGGCCGGCCGATGCGCTGCACCTGGCGATCGCCTCCGGACGGGGCGCCACCCTCTGCAGCCTGGAGGCGCCGTTTGTGCTGGCGGCCCAACAGCTGGGGCTCGCTGCCCAGCTGATCGGGGCTGACTGACTCGCGTCTGGCGGCAAGCTCCATGCGGCGGGATTCCCCAGCTCCAGGCCGACGAGGACAGGCTCACCGCCGCGAAGGCCGTGGCGCACATGGTCGCTCTGGGCACCGCCCAGCCCAGAAGACCTGATCCTGCGGCCCATGGACATCTCGGCAGCGATCGATGCGGCCGCCGCCGGCACGCTCAGCAACCTTCCCGCCAATCTCTGCACCGACGAGGTGGTGGGGATGGGCCAGTCGTGGAGCGCTACCGACATGCTTCAGCTGGCGGGCGCCCAACCCAGCAACGCGCGGATCATCGAGAGCTGCCCGGGCTTGCGCAATCCGGAGCGCAATCTCAGCTGGGTGCTCCAGTGCAGCTTCCTCAAGACGGCAAACCGGGCCGGGCGGGCCGATCCACGCATCAAGGCCGTGATGGCGGTGAGTCCGGTGACCTCGCTGCTGTTCAACGTGGGTTCGGCCGGCAAGATGAACGCCCGGGTGCTGCTGGTGAGCGGCACCCACGATTGGGTCGTTCCCTCCGGGCCCGAAGCGCTGATTCCGATGGCCCAGGAAGCCCGCAACGTGGGCGGTGGCCATCAGGTCGTGCTGGCCAAAGGCGGCACCCACTTCAACCTTCGCGCCACCCTGGAGCAAGGTGGCGGGCCGCTGGGAGCGCTGCTGCTGTCCTGGACCAATAGTGCCTTCGCGGCCGGGCCGGCAGCGGCCCCAGGCCCCAATGCGCCCCTGCTGTTGCCGCCCGATGGCTGGGGGGACAGCACCTATCCCCTGGTGAACGTGACATCCGAGCTGAAAACGCTGCCAATCCCTGTCCGTACGAATTGATTCTTCGATAGACCATAAAGGCGTGCCAGCGCTGGGTTTTGTTGTGTTCCAAGTGGCTCGGCGGGTACGAAGCCACTTGCTGAACGACCTAACGCATTGGATTGGAATTGCTCAAACGAGTTACAGGCAGCCTTGCACCGAAATCCGGTAGCTGAAGCCCAAGGCACCGGGGTCGCTGCTGGCGCCCACCTTGAAGTTCATCTGACTGGCCTGCTTGCCGGGGATGGAGGGGAAGGGTCCGAACATACGGCCGGTACCAATCGGGGGATTCATGACTTCGTTAATCACCTGCAGGTTAGAGCCATCGCTGAACTTCATAAAGCCCTCCACCGGGTACTTCGCATTGGCGTCGGAAGAGTTGGCCGTGAAGAAGAACTTGAAGCTGCTGTAGGGCTGGTTGACGATGAAGTCTGTATTCCAGTTCTCCCTGCCGATCAGCTTGTCGCGGCCGAGTTGCTTGGAAACGATCGGGGTGATGCCGTTACCGCCGATCGGTTGCAGGAAGGTACAGCGCTGTTGCGCTTCTGCCGCTGAACCAACACCGAGGACCAATGATGCGCTCAGCAGGGAGACGGCCAGCAACTTCATGACTGAAGATCAACGGAATTAAATCCTACATCACTACGACCCCGTGGCTGAATGTGGATGTCAGTGACGGGACGGAAGGTGAGGCTCAAAAGAAAAGACCTGCTTCCAGTCGTTCTTCATGCTGATCACAATCCAGCCCTGCTTCACTGCTTCGTCGTAGAGCGCTTGCGGGAATGCGCCCACCTTCGTAGTGGGCAGTCCCTGAGCAGGGCCATAGGCGTACTCCCGTCGGGCGTCGTCGTGGAGCACGAGCATGGACAGCCGGGCACCTTTCCCGGCTTTGGTGTACTCCAGCATTTGCCGGTCGCCGGTGGAGTTGCCGAAGGCAGCCGTGGGGCGGCGACCGATGATCAGATGGATCCCTTCAGGCTTGCCGGCGTTGTTGTCGTTGAGCAGCAGCTTTGGCTCCTTGGTGAGGAAGGGCTTGCCGTTGCTGTCATAGCCATACCGGGTACTTCCCGCGCTGCCGATCACCTGCTCTGGCGAAATTCCGTAGGCGCTCTCGGCAAACACCCGCACGAAGTCCTGGCCTCCACCGGTTGCAATGTAGGTTTTGAAGCCATTGGCCCTGAGGAGTTGCAGTAGCTCCTGCATCGGCTGATAGGTGAGCTCGGTGTAGGGACGCTGCCAACGGGGATGTTTCGCGGTTGTGATCCACTGCTTCACTTCGGCATTGAAGGTGTCGAGCGGCATGCCGGTGAGCGCGGCCACTGCAAGCTTCTCCAGGTCGGCCATGGTGAGGCTCGCCAACACCTCGCGATCACCGCCAAGCCCAGCAAGAACGGTGACATAAGGCTCCACCTTGGCCAGTTCAGGCTTGGACTTGACGAGTACCGCCACCCGCTCAAGGATGTACATCACCTGCGTATACATTGGCTGTTCGACCCAGAGCGTGCCGTCCTGATCGAAGCTGGCGATGCGTTCTGCAGGGGGAACGTACTGAGGGCTGCTTTGATCGGTGGTCTGGCGGATGAAGGTGAGGATCCCTTTTCTGGCAGGCCCCTGGTTCCAGGACGGCAACGGATCCACGGGCTGGGCATCTGCTCCGCCAAAGGCAAGGACGAGCCACAGCAAGCCTGTGAAAAGAAATGAGCTGAGGGCGAAGCGTCGGCGTGTGATTGTCATGTTCACCGTCTGGGATCGGTCTGTGACCTGGTGGAAGTCTTGGGCCCAAGCGTAAAACCGGTTTCCCCTGGCACACCATTCAATGCAGCCGAGCGATCTGTTCGCCACCTCTCCACAACAAAACGAACATTGCTGCACCCCTGACAGGGGGTAGTAGTTCTGAGATTCCGGGCATGAGTGCCGATATCCTCAGCACCATCAGAACCACAATCTGTTTGGCCGTTCAAGAGGGAATCACTGATTCAGGAAGCATGAGCAGTGAACCGATCAGAAATCCGAGTGCACCCAGCAGCGTGAAGATCAACGAAATGATCGGGAAGACTGGCCCAGTGCTGCCCGGCAGGACCGGGCTTGTAAGAGCAGCCAGCATGAATCCTGCGCAGCCCAGCAGATTGGAGAAGGTGACCCACCAGGACAGGCTTTCGGGGTTCCAGGCCCAGTGGGAGTGACAGGTTTCGATGAAGGCAAGATAACCACTCGAGAGAAAAAGAATGGAGCCCAGCAGGTTTGGAGTCCAGGTAAGCCAATCTTGGCCGATCCAATTCAAGTTGGCATTGATGCCATTGAAGGTGTTGACGTTGAACAGGATTGTGCCGGGAAACTGAAGAGCACAACTCAGCCAACCGATTTCCATTGGCTCCCAGCCGAACCAGTGGATTCGCTTGCGGCTCGTTTCTTTCCATGGTGCGGGTCGACCAGCATTGGCGGCCTGGAACAGCTGCAGGTAGGCCGCCGATGTAAAAGGAATGGAGCCCAGAAAGAACACCCTGTTCACGCCGGTGGTGCTCATCGAGACCTGCTGGGCCAGCGCTGGATCCAGGCTGAGCCAGCTGCCGATCAGAAACAGAAGAGAACCGAGGGCGAAGACGCTTCCGATCCACCAGTTCAGCTTCCGCGGCATCCACAGAGAACGCAACAGCGCGATCTCAACCCTGAGAACAGAGCCTGGCTGGCATGACGGGAGACCCTTGCGATGGTGGCGAGATCTCCATAGGATCAGCTCCTGCTCTGCGCACTGGTAGACCCTGCGGGTGATGAATCCCCAGGGTCCGCCGGTCTCGATCAGGCGCGCTGTCATGGCACCCGACATGGCTGAATGCCTCAGTGATGGAAGCCCGAGGCTTCATCACTGCTGAGCACCGCATGCTGCGGATGACGATCGAAGTAAGCCAGGGCCTGGCGGATGTCCTCGAGCAGAAGTTCGGCCAGATCACGGCTGACGCCATGACGCACAAGAATCCGTTGAACAGGCTGATCCTGGCAGTGGGCCGGGAGGGTGTACGCAGGAACCTGCCAACCCCGAACGCGCAGGCGATCGGCTAGGGAGAAGAGGTTGAAGTTGGCATCGGCTCCCTCTTTCATCATCCAGCAGAGCGCGGGAATGCCCGCCACTGGATCACCGCCGTAGATGATCTCGAACGGCCCGAGTTTGGCAATGGCGCTGGCCAGGTACTGAGCCGTTTCGTAGCAAGCGGAATGCACCTTTCGATAGCCTTCCCTGCCCAAGCGAAGAAAGTTATAGTACTGGCTCACGATCTGTCCCCCCGGGCGTGAGAAGTTGAGGGTGATGTCGCGCATGTTGCCGCCCAGATAGTTCACCCAGAACACCATCTCATCCGGCAGATCACTGCTCTCCCGCCAAAGCACCCAACCCACACCAAGCGGCGCCAAGCCGAACTTGTGCCCTGAGGCATTGATCGACTTGACCCGTGGCAAGCGGAAATCCCAGACCAGATCGGGGGCGCAGAAGGGGGCAAGGAATCCGCCGCTGGCGCCATCCACATGAATGGGAATGTCAATGCCGGTGGAGGCCTCGTAGGCATCGAGGGCTTCGGAGAGCTTCTGCACCGGTTCGTACTGACCCGTGAAGGTCACCCCCAGGGTGGGGACCACACCGATGGTGTTTTCATCGCACAAGGCCAGAGCGGCTTCCGGCGACAGGATCAGTCGATCCGGATCCATCGGAATCTCCCGATGTTCGATGTCCCAGTAGCGGGAGAACTTGTGCCAGCAGATCTGCACGGGTCCGGTCACAAGATTTGGTTTGTCTGTGGATTTCCCGGCCTGTTTCCTGGCCGCCTCCCAGCGGCGTTTCATCGCCAGGCCCCCCAGCATCGCGGCCTCACTGGAGCCGATGGTGGAGGCACCGATGGACATCTCGATCGATGGCGCATGCCAGAGATCGGCCAGCATGTGGGTGCAACGGGCCTCAATCTCGGCGGTCTGAGGATATTCGTCCTTGTCTTCGATGTTCTTGTCGACGCACAGATCCATCAGGTGGTGGACTTCTTCCTCCACCCATGTCTGGCAGAAGGTGGCCAGATTCTGACGAGAATTCCCATCCAGCATCAATTCATCCCGTACCGCCGCAAAAATGGTTCTTGCATCGCGTTCCACGGCTGGAAAACGCAACTTTGGCAGTCCGCCGGAAAGATCCGAAGAGGCGTAGATGTCATCTTCCGAATCCGCTGCCGGCTGAGGCTTGCTCTGTGAGGCCATGGATCGTGAGAATTGTAATGAGCTGTCGCGCGTATCTTAGGAGGCCAGGAACAGCGATCAAGGCAGGCTTTGCTTCCTGATCAGCTCTGCAACGCTGCTGCCACCCAGTTGAGGAGCCTATGCTCAAAGCTGTGTGATGGGCTTCTCCCCCCCTTGCACCTCAGGCGCGTGAGGAGCGCTCTACCAGCCCCGGCTCCGGGGGGACGAGTCATCCGTTTCTCAATCGACTGGGATGCACCACTGCTTTGGGGAGATCAGCACCAGCCTGCGTGGCCCTGTCGGCCTGGGTGTAGAGAGCAGCGCAACGCGTTTGCGTGTTTTATTGTGACTTATCTGTTGGCTGGCGTGAACAATGAAGCTGGTCCATGTACGCTATGGAAAGCTAAAGATCTGAACCATGGCAAATACGGATAAGAAACCTAATATTCTCTTCATCATGGGCGATGATATTGGACTGTGGAATATTGGTGCCTACCATCGTGGAGTGATGGCGGGAAGAACACCCAGCATTGACAAAGTTGCATCAGAAGGAGCCATCTTCACCGATTATTATGCAGAAGCCAGCTGCACAGCCGGCCGATCATCGTTCATTACAGGTGAACTACCCATCCGCACAGGCCTCACCACGGTGGGCCAGGCAGGGGCCGATGTGGGCATGCTAGCGCAGGCACCCACCTTGGCAACAGCGTTGAAAGAATTAGGTTATGCAACAGGACAGTTTGGAAAGAATCATCTTGGCGATAAGAATGAGTTTCTCCCAACGTTGCATGGGTTCGACGAATACTTCGGATATCTCTATCATTTGGATGCCATGGAAGACCCTTTTCATCCCAACTATCCCCCTGACCTGAAAGACACGGTTGGGCCGCGCAATGTTCTGCATTCCTGGGCAACCGATCAAGACGACCCCACAATCGATCCGAGATGGGGGAGAGTTGGCAAACAGAGAATAGAGGATAAGGGTCCACTGCCTCCGCATCCGATTGATGGCGTTGAATTGAATATGGAGACGGTTGATGATGTGATTCTTGAGCACACTACCAATTTCATCAATAAGTCCGTCAAGGATGGGAAACCATTTTTTGCCTGGCTCAACCCAACGGGCATGCACGTTTTCACGCATCTGCCAGAAAAGTACAAAAAACTGATGACACCAGAAAATGGCTGGTGTCTCCAGGAGGCCGGGATGGCTCGATTTGATGATGTCATCGCAGGTGTGCTGCAAAAGCTGGAAGATCTAGGAGTGGCAGAAAATACCATTGTTGTGATCACCACGGACAATGGCACACAAACATTCTCTTGGCCTGATGGAGGAACTACGCCGTTCAAGGGAGCCAAGGGAATGGGGACCGAGGGAGGTTTCAGATCACCTTGCGTCCTGCGTTGGCCGGGCAAAGTCAAGGCGAATCAGGTGATCAACGGTGTGATGTCGGGAATGGACTGGTTCCCCACATTTCTTACCGCTGCTGGTAATCCAAACATTACCGAAGAGCTCAAAGCAGGAACTTCGCTCAACGGCAAGCAATTTAAAGTTCATCTTGATGGCTACGACCAAACCAACATGTTGACGCAAGGAAGCGAGTCAGCACGGAATGAATTCTGGTATTTCACTGAAACTGAACTTGCTGCAGCCAGAATCAAAGATTATAAGTACACGTTCATAACACAACCTGACGGTTGGTTTGGGCCAAAAGTCAAATTGGATTGGCCCGGCCTCGTGAATCTCCGGCTTGATCCGTTTGAAAAAATGAGCCTAGGCGATTCCCTCTACGCAGGGACTTGGTGGGCCTTCGAGTTTTGGAGATATGTTTTCATTCAGCAAGAAGTTGAAAAACTTGCCAAAACCGCACTGGAGTTTCCTCCCATGCAGGCTGCAGCAACATTCAATCTTGATGCCGTCAAGCAACAGGTGCAGAAAGCCATGGCAAGCCGTGGGAGTACAGGCAACTAGATCGATTCAATCTTATTGAACTTTAATGTTCTTTTGTCATAGACGAATGACAAGTTGCTTAAGGAATCCCGATTACTAGGCTGATCTGGTTCGAGCCGAATCGGAAACTTCGATTTGGCTGAATGCCGATCGGCGAGCTTGCACTCAGACCACGGATGGGGGCATTGAGACGATCCGCTTCTATGAGCGCAAGCATCTGCTGGCACAGGCTGCTCGCACCAGGGGCAACGACCGATTTTTTCCATCAATCATGTCGAGCGGATCCTGTTCATCCGCCACTGCCGCAGCCTCACCCCGCGTCCCGGTCGTTTCGTCGTGGCAACGCACACCGGTGGCTTCGTCTTGCGACGGCTTGTGGGGCGGCCACCGGAACTCGTGTTGATGGCCTTTGACCGCCAGACGCTGCCGATTCGGCTTGGGGATGACGCAGACGTGGTGATCTGGGGGGGTGGTCATTCATGCGATCCATCACCTCAACCAACATGACCGGAGTTGAGTTTGAACTGGATGACCATCGAAGCCCAGGGAGCAGGCAACCGACTGCAGCAGCAAAAATAGGCCAAAAGTTAGGCTAACTCTGCTAGCGGAGGTTAATAAACCCAGTTCTTGCAAGCCTTTTAAGCGTATCGGGCTTGCCTTACAAGCAGGATGTCGCTGGTTCGAAACCGGCATCGGGCCTCAGGGGCCGTGACGAAGGCGCAGTCACACCAGTTCACATCTGTCCGATGGGACGTCATTCCGGAGACACAAGCAGGCGTCATGGTGTGAGAACAGCCGCCTGTCGTCGCCGCGAAGACCCCCCGCCTCCTGCAGACCGTCCTGGACCAGCCTGTGACCGGGCTTCAGCTGCGGACGGGACGTCAACGCTGGAGGCTGATCGCCGCCGGTTCGCTGACCCTTTGCCTGGCCGGCGGCGGCTGGCTGCTCTGGCAGCAGGGCCAGACCCGTGCCCGGCAGGCCGCCCTGGCCGCCCAGACCGCGCCCGTGCAGCGCAGCAACGTGGTCCTCAAGGTGACGGCTGCCGGTTCGATCCGCCCCACCACGCCGGTCAACATCAGCCCCAAGCAGCAGGGCCGCGTCACGGCATTGCTGGTCGATCAGGGGGATCGGGTCAAGGCCGGGCAGGTGCTGGCGCGCATGGACGACAGCAACCTGCGGGGCACCCTGCTGAAAGCCCAGGGAACGCTGGCGGCGGCGGCCGCGAACCTCAGCAAGCTGCAGAGCGGCAACAGGCCCCAGGAGATCGAGGCGGCCCGGCGCAATCTGGAGGCGGCCGAGGCCGATCAGATCGCGGTGCGCTCCGTCTTTCTCAGTAACCAGGAGCTGTATGGATCCGGCGCGATCGCCCGGGTGACCTTCGACGCCAGCCGATCGGCGTTCCTGGCCAGTGAGGCCCGGGTGAGTGCCTTGCGGGCCCAGCTGGATCTGGCCCGGTCCGGCAGCCGCGCCGAAGACATCGCCGCCGCCCGCGGCCAGGTGCAGCAGGCGCGGGGTGATCTCGCCTCGATCGAAGCCCAGCTGGAGGACACGGTGATCCGCGCTCCCTTCGCTGGTGTGGTCACCCAGAAATACGCCGACGTCGGAGCCTTCGTGACACCCACCACCTCGGCCAGCGCCACCAGCTCGGCCACCTCCTCTTCGATCCTGGCTTTGGCCAGCACGCTGGAGGCGGTGGCCAACGTGGCGGAAGTGGATGTGGGGGCGATCCGGCCGGGACAGCCGGTGGACCTGCAGGTGGATGCCTTCCCTCGCCAGGTGTTCCGTGGAACGGTGCGGCTGGTGGCGCCGGAAGCGGTGGTGGAGCAGAACGTGACCAGCTTTCAGGTGAGGATCGCCCTGGCCGGCGACGCGCCACGCAAGCTGCGCTCAGGCATGAATCTCACCGCGAACGTGCTGGTGGGTCGGCGGCCCGATGCCCTGCTGATCCCCACACCGGCCATCGTGAGTGAACGGGGAGGTACCGGGGTGCTGGTGCCCGGTGCCGACGGCCAACCCGTGTTCCGCCCGGTGCAGGTGGGCGCCACGATCGGCACCCGCACGCAAGTGGTGAGCGGCCTGAAGCCAGGCGAACGGGTGTACCTGTCCGCGCCCGGTGGGCGCCCTCCGAACAGCCGCCCGGTGACCGGCTCCTCGCCCTTCCAGCCACCACGCGGGCAGGGCAGGATGCCGCGCTGATGGCCAAGCCGAGGATGGTGCATCGGCCTGGGCCGATGTCATGGATAGGCCTCCGGCACGAGCGCGGCGGAGCTGATCTCGCCGAAACGATCGTGCTGGCCTGGTCGTCACTGCTGGCCAACCGGATGCGCTCCGCCCTGACGATGCTGGGGGTGATCATCGGCATCGGCGCCGTGATCAGCATGGTGACGATCGGCCGCGGCGCCCAGCTTCAGACGGAGAACCAGCTGAAATCGCTGGGTTCGAACCTGATCTTCGTGCAGAGCGGCGTGGCCGCCGGTGGCGGGCCCGCCTCACGCGGAGCAGGGTCGGCCACCACCTTGATCTGGGAAGACGCCAAGGCGATCGCCGCCTCTATTGCGGCCGTGGCGGATGTGGCCCCGAACCTGAGCCAGCGCACGCAGGTGGTGCTGGCCGATCGCAACACCAACACCACCGTGGTGGGCAGCACGCCGGCCTTCGTGGCGGTGCGCGACTTCCTGCCTCTGAGCGGGCGGTTCTTCAACGAGGCCGAACTCGATCAGTCCGCACGGGTGGCGGTGCTGGGGCAGACCGTGGTCGACAGCCTGGGGCTCACAGCCAGCAGCGCGCTCGACCGGACGATCCGCATCCGTGGTGAGACGTTCACGGTGATCGGCACCCTGGAGTTCAAGGGCAGCACCGGCTTCCGCGACCAGGACGATCAGGTGCTGATCCCACTCACGACGATGGCGTCGAGGATCGTGGGGGTGAACACGACAGCCGGCGTGTCGGTGGAGAGCATCGCGGTGTCGGCGCGGTCGGCCGCCAGCATGGAGGCGGCTGACTACCAGATCACCAATCTGCTGCGCTTGCGCCACCGGATCGTGCCCCCCCGCCAGGACGACTTCGTGATCCGCAACCAGGCCGATCTGGTCAACGCCTCCAATGCCGTCGCCAACGTGTTCACCGCGCTGCTGGGTGGATCGGCCGCCATCTCCCTGCTGGTGGGAGGGATCGGGATCATGAACATCATGCTGGTGTCGGTCACCGAGCGGACGCGGGAAATCGGCATCCGCCGCGCCATCGGCGCCCGCTGCAGCGACATCCTGCGCCAGTTCCTGATCGAATCCACGGTGCTCTCCCTGGCGGGCGGGCTGCTGGGGGTTCTGCTCGGGGTGGTGGCGTCGCTGGCGATCAACGCGGCCTTCGGCTGGAGCGCCGGGATCGCCCTCGATGCGGTGGGCTGGTCACTGGCCTTCAGCCTGGTGATCGGAGTGTTCTTCGGCGCCTATCCCGCCAACAAGGCCGCCCAGCTCGATCCGATGACAGCCCTGCGCAGCGACTGAACCATGCTGCAACTGCGCCGGATCACCAAGGCCTACCGAATGGGCGAGGTCGCTGTACCGATCCTGCACGGCATCGATCTGACCATCCTGCGGGGCGAATACACGGCGATCGTGGGAACGTCCGGATCGGGGAAGTCCACCTTGATGAATATCCTCGGATGCCTGGAGCAGCCGAGCAGCGGCCATTACTACTTCGACGCCCGCGACATCACCCTGCTGAGCGACAACGAACGCACCGACATCCGTAACGTCCGGATCGGCTTCGTGTTCCAGCAGTTCAACCTTCTGCCGCGCCTCACGGCGCTGCAGAACGTGATGCTGCCGATGGTCTATGCGGGATACGACCGGGCCGAGCGGCGCGAGCGGGCCATGGCGATGCTGGAGCAGGTGGGACTGGCCGATCGGATGGCCAATCGCCCCAACCAGCTCTCCGGCGGCCAGCAGCAACGGGTCGCGATCGCCCGCGCTCTGGTGAACCAGCCCGAGTTGCTGCTGGCCGACGAACCCACCGGCGCCCTGGATTCACGCACCGGCGAAGACGTGATCGAGCTGATTTCCGAGCTCCACGCCGGCGGCCTCACGGTCGTGCTGGTGACGCACGATCCCTCGGTGGCGCACCACAGCGGAAGGATCATCCGGATCCAGGACGGGCAGATCTGCGGCGACAGTCAGCCGTGGGTCCCCGACAAGCCGCCTCCGAGCCGCTGAACTCCTGAGCCGGCCGTCCATCCCAAGGCGTGCGCGAATCACACCAGCTGGCTGAAATCCGCAGGCTTGTTAGCGGACGTGCCGGTTAGAGCCTTCGTGCCGGAGCCTCTGCCACCCCATCCCCCGCTCGACCTGGGCGGGCTGGGACAAATCCTGAAGGATCGCGCCCTCCTGGCCTGGGGCGCCTTGAGGGCGTAGCGAGTCTGCTTCCCGATCCCGACCTTCTGCTGTACCTCGGCATCCGCCGGGAGGCTCATCAACACGGCCGGTCCCGGCTGGCCCTGATCCAGGCCGACGAGGGCAAGCGATCATGGGGACCGGATGTTCCGTCAGCTGTGGACCTCACGGAACTCATCCCGGGGATCCCTGCCCTCCTGGAGGACCTGGAGGAGATCCTCACAGGGGTCACCACGGTCGCCTGCCTGGAGCACATGAAATGGCTGGGGGCCTTCATGTGCATCACCCCTGTCCAGAAGAACCTGGTGGGGGCCGCCACCACGGAAGCGGAAGGTTTCCTGCTGGTGGAGCGACACCGACCGTCCCTGCTGGTGGTGAGCCAGAAGCTGCAGCAGGGGACCGGTCTTTCGCTGGTGGAGCGGACAGAGGCGCTGGACCCGGCCATCAGGACCCTGCTGATCGCCGACGATGCCAACGAGTCCCTGGTGCGGGAGGCCCTGGCCCGGGGCTGCGACGGAATCTGCTTCGAATCGGGCCTCTTCATGCCGGCGCTGCGGGTGGTGGCCGGTGGCGGGATCTACTACCCCCAGCCGGTGGCGGCGGTGTTGCGGCAGCAGTGGCCAGCGGCCCCGATTGAACCGCTGACCGAACGCGAGCGGGTGGTGCTGAACCACCTGATGCTGGGCCTGACCGACCAGAGGATCAGCCAGGAACTGGTGGTCAGCCCCGAGACCGTCAGGACCCATGTGAAGCACATTTTCCAGAAGCTCCAGGTCGACAACCGCACCAAGGCCGTGGTCAAGTCGATCGCCGCCGGACTGATCAACCTGGAGGCCGCACTGGAGGCTCGCTCGCCGATCACGGGCTGAACCCCGCAAAGGCAGGACCAGCATCCACCGGCCCCCAATCCCCCGTTCTGGGGATGTGGGGAGAGGGCCCTCCAGGTAAAGGTGGGGAAGACAGGGGGCGACCCGGTCCCGCACCGCGCACCCCATCAGCAGTTGCCCAGTGCACCATGGCCGTTCACCTCAGCTTCGATGCGGCCGGGCATTCCCGCGTGTCCGAAATCATCCTGGCCGGCCGCACCGGCTACTGGCCGTGCGACCCGGACAGGGTCCTGGCCCATGGCGTCGTCAGGCTCTATGAGCGTCACCCCGAGGGCGGCGATTTCGATCTCAACGACTGCGTCGTGGGGCCCTGGGTGGCGACCCTGCAGGTCACCGGAGCCCACCGGGTGCAGTGGCTCGACCGACCCCGCACCATCATCGTCTTCGACCCCGCCACCCTGACGACGGAGTACATCACCACCCTCCCCCCGTTCAACGACGCCGGCGTGTATTACGCCCCGGAGTCGTCGGCCTGAGCATGGATCAGCCTGCGGCCTGCACATGCTCTCCGTAGGCCACGAGGGTGCGATCGGCGCTGAGTAGCCGAAGGCCCTCCAGCTGGGCCTGCAGCACCAGCAGGCGGTCGAAGGGGTCGCGGTGGATCCAGGGCAGGTGCTGCACCGCCAGCGTGTGCTCGGCACGGATGGCCAGTTCGCGGAATCCCTGCCCCAGCAGACCCAGCCGCAGGGCGGCGGCCTCCACCTGGAAGTCGGCCCGGCCGAGGGACGACTTGATCGCCACCTCCCACAGACTCACAACGCTGAGCACCAGGGGCTGGGCCGGGTCCGCCAGCAGGCTCGCCGTCCCGGCCGGCAGCCGAGCCGGTTCGATGGCCCACCAGAGCAGCAGCTGGGTGTCGAGGAGCAGGGGCTGGGGTCGGGTATCGCTGCGGGTCACGGCGAGCGGATCAACCGAACAGGCTGTCGATCTCGCCGGCGAAATCGGCGGGCAGGGTGGTGGCGCGGAAGCGGCGATCGAAGTCCGGCGACGGCCGGGGCTGGGCGTCGCCGCAGGTGCCCTGCAGCAGATCCACCAGCAACAGGGCGGTGGCCCCGGGGTGGAACCACGGCGCCGGTGAGCACGGGGGCATGCAGGCTGCGGCGATCCGTTCAATCATGGCGGCAGACGCCTGCCTGCCCCGTGGCCCTTCGCTCCATGGCACCCCTCCGCCCATGACCTTCGCGGTGGCGCTGGCGATGCTGGGGCGGGAGAGCCGCTGGCTGTTGCAGCTCCGTGACGACATCGAGGGGATCGTTCATCCGGGCTGCTGGGGGCTGTTCGGCGGCCACCTCGATCCGGGGGAACGGCCAGAGCAGGCGATCCTGCGCGAGCTGCAGGAGGAGATCGGCTGGGTAGCGCCGGCGCTACCGCTCTGGTTTGAGCACCACGATGCTCAGCTCAGTGCCTACTACTTCCGTGGCCCCCTCACGGTGCCCCTTTCGGCGCTGCAGCTGAACGAGGGGCAGGACATGGTGATGGCCAGCCTCGATGAGATGCGGAGCGGCCAGATCTGGAGCCCCCTGCGGCGGGAGCGGCGCGGGCTGGCCCCCTCCCTGGAACGTGTCGTGCAGCGGCTCGGGCCAAAGAACTAAAAGAGGGTGAGTGATGCCTTAAGATCTGAGGAAATAGGCCATTCTCCTGCGTCGCGTGGTTGATGAAGATGCGCTTCTCGGCAAGATTGGCGACAATGACGCCTGGTTTCCGCAGACAGGTTGTGACGAGAGTCACTCCAACCATGGCGTCCAAAAGTCTGCCGTCCTCCTCCGATTCCCTGACCTGAGGCGCGCCTTGAAGGGGCACCCCGGGGTGAAGCGATGAGCAACGTCTGGTGCGTACGCGCTGGCGGAGGATTGTACGCAGACAATTTCCTCAGGGGCGGCTTCGTGGGCATCGGCTGGCGGGAGATCAGCGAGGATCTCGGCCCCGTCAAGACCCGGGAGCAGCTCTATTCGATGGTGCGGCGTTACTTCCCGGACATTCAAAGCGCGATCCTGCTCTCCAACTACGACAACGAGATCCATCGCTTTCTGTTTGAAATCCAGCCCAATGACCATGTGATCATCCCTTCGACGGATGCCGACCTGCTCAGCTACGGCGTCGTCGATGCGGGCACGCCTTACTACGACCCCAGCGGTGAAGACGGCTGTCCCCTGCGGCACCGCCGTCCCGTCACCTGGGCGGCAGAGCCGATCCGGCTGGATGATTTCACCACACCGTTCCGGGATTCCATCCGCACCCTTCTCGACGTTCCGGCCCACACCCGGATGCGGTCGCTGCTGACGGTGTTCATGGTGGAGCACAAGGCGGAATTCATCCGGGCCATCGGCCGGCCCGGGATGGCGGCCTCTGCCCAGCCGACCGCCCGGATGGAGTCGCACCGCATCGTGCTCGAACAGTTGATGCAGCTGACGCCACCCGAATTCGAGCGGCTCGTGGTTCATCTGCTCGATGCCCTGGGTTTCGAGGACTGGGAGCGGACCGAACACCACGGGACGCTGCGTGACGTCTTCGATGCCTACGGCGACATCACCTTGTCGTTCCCGGCCCGAATCCGCCTCCATGCCCGTTTTCACCGCGGCAACCTCGGGGCGCGAATCGGCGCCGACGCGGTGCGGGAGCTGCGTCAGTTCATTCCCTTCGGCGGCCATGGCCTCTACATCACCACCGCCGATTTCCAGCCGGCGGCAGCGGCGGCGGCTGGGGAGGAGGGCTTCGCCAGGATCAGTCTCATCAACGGTCATCAACTGGCCGACCTGATCTCCCGCCACTGGACCCACCTCCCCGGTGAGCTCCGGGATCGTCTTTCGCTCGAACAGGCCCTAGTGAGGAACTGAAGCCATGCCCTCGCGATCGCGCCGCAAAACACCTGTCCCAAGCAAGAGCGCGCCTGCCAAGGGGGCAACCGAGCCCGGCGGCCTGCGCCAGCGGCTCCAGATCCTGGCGGGCTTCCTGCTGCCGCTGGTGGTGCTGAGCCTCTGGCTCAATTCCCGTGGCTTCTTCGGGAGCCCCTGAGCTCACGGAAACGTGGGGCCGCTGCCGAGCAGCTCCACCTCCGGATCGTCCTGGAAGATGGCCACCAACTCCCCGTGCAGGGCCGCCGCCCAGGGCGCTGTGTCGATGAAGCCGAACCGCCGCCAGTTCCAGATCCGCGCGGCGCTGGCCCCGTCGCTGCAGCAGAACTCGGCCATCTCCCCGTTGCTGGGGAGGCTGTAGACGCAGACCCCGAAGCGAAACGGTGCTCCGGCCAGCTCCACCCACCAGCCCCAGTCTTCGCAGCAGACGAAGGGCACCTCCCGGCCCAGGCGCTGCAGCTTCTCCTGGAGGTAGAGCGCCAGGGCTTTGCCCACCAGGCCCTCGTTCACCATCTCCTCAGCCTCACCGGGCAGCAGCGGGAATTTGGCGGACCTCAGATGGATGAATTCCTTCATGACCCCAACAAGGACATCCGGGTTGACCCTGGGCGGACGGTAAGTCCTGCTACCGGAGCTGTCCCGCCTCGGCCCGCAGAGTGGGCGGGCCACAACGGGTCAAGGGCGTGCAGGAGCTGGTCGGAACGGTGCAGACGCTCTGGCGTTACCCGGTCAAATCGATGCTCGGAGACTCTCCAGAGCGGCTGGATGTGGATCCCAGAGGCATCCGAGGGGATCGGGCCTATGCCCTGTGGGACCACGCCAGCGGCCGGGTGGCCAGCGCCAAGAACCCCCGCCTCTGGAGGGATCTGCTCGACTACCGCGCCCGCTTTCGCGAGGAGCCAACGCCGTCCGCGCCCCTGCCAGCGCTCCTGATCGGCCCGCGACAGGAGGACGGTACCGCCGAACTGTGCAGCGATGACGCCGATGTCGGCGCCTTCTTCAGCGACCTATTCGGGCGTCAGGTGAGCCTGCTCGACACCCCCCCCGACGGCGCCAGCCTCGACCAATACTGGCCGCCGGTGGAAGGGCGCGCCTTTCAGAACGAGACGAACGCCCTGGCGTTGCCCGAAGGCACCTTCTTCGACGCCTGCCCCATCCACGCCATCAGCACCGCCACCCTGGAGCGACTGCGGCAGCTCGAACCCCAGCTCGATTTCGCCGTCGAACGTTTCCGCCCCAACCTGCTGATCCGCACGCCGGACGGGGCCGAAGGCTTCGTGGAAGAGGACTGGAGCGGCTCCTGCCTGCGGATCGGTGAGCAGCTGGTGCTGCGGGTCGACGGCGGCTGTCCCCGCTGCGTGGTCACCACCCTGGCCCAGGGCGCCCTGGGC
>JBBQIH010000012.1:0-17355 GCA_038324725.1 Cyanobacteriota bacterium
GTTCGCTGACCAGATGGGCCGGGTCCTTGGCGAAGCTGAGCCGGTGCAGCACCACCAGCAGCACATCCTCCAGGCCGTTCACCTGGGGCCGCTGGGGCACCTCGAGCAGGGGGGGCAGCAGCACCGCCGGCACCTCCAGGAGCTCCAGGAGCTGCTGGATGTAGCGGCGATCGCCCAGCCCCTGCAGGCGGAGCCACAGGGGGGTGCCCGCTCTGCGCAGGCTGGCCAGCTGCTCGATGGCAGGGGCGGTGGTCCGCACCGGTCCGGAATCCAGGAACAGCACCGCATCGGCCCGGGTGGGCCCGAGTCCGCCATGGACGTAGAGATGGGTGGGAAGGCCCGCCGGACGCTGCTCCAGGCGCTGGGAGTTCAGCGCCCCTGGGGTGAGTCGCACCACGGGCGTCCCGGTTGTTGCCATGATTCAACCGCAGCTTCCGAGCGGTGGGTATGTCATCCGCCGAGAGCCCGCAGCCGTCATCCCAGGCCTTTACGAGGCCTTAAGGCGGGTTGCCTACGCTAATGAACTGATGTGTCGAAGCCGTTGACCAACCACCCCTCCCCGGGAGCGTTCAACCCCGACGTCGGCCAGCAGGAAAGGGATGTCCGATCCCCCATGGAGGCCCATGGCAGCTATCGCGGCAGCGACTGGAGCACGGAGAGGCTGATGTTTCATCAGAATCTGGAATCCTTCGCCGACCAGGTGGGCCTGATCGTTGGGCTTCAGGCCAACGGCAAGATGAGTCAGGACGAGGCCTACGCCAAAATCAAGAAGATCTGGAAAGGCCTGAAATTCACCCGCGATTCCCTGTTCGACGAATCAAGGGGCTGAAACTCTTCTGCCGTTTGCCGTTCCCCATGGGTGGCGGTGGCGTCATGGCGGGGGATCCTGGGGTTCGCAATTGCTCTGAAACGCCAGGCAGGTGAGCAAGGGCTCACTGCGGTCGCTACTGCGACTGGCCACGATTGCCTCCAGCACCTTCACGGTGGCTGTGATGTTGGGTCCCTTGTTGAGCATCACCGCATCGGCCCGGGCCCCCATGGCCGCATCGGTGATCTCGGCGCGGGTGGGATGGCCGTGCCGGGCCAGGGTGTCGAGCACCTCAGTGGCCCAGATGCAGGGCACGTGCGCCGCGGCGCAGATCCGCAGGATCTCCTCCTGAATCGGAGCCAGGGCCTCCCAGCCGCACTCGATCGCCAGATCGCCCCGGGCGATCATCACTCCCACCGGCGCCCCGTGGCCCATCGCCGCGAGCAGCAGCCGGGGCAGGTTGAGAAAGGCCTGGCGGGTTTCGATCTTGAGCACCACCGCCAGATCGCCCCGGCCCCGGTCCTCCAGGGCCTGGCGCAGGGTCTGAATGTCGGAATCCCTGTGCACGAAGGAGTAGCTGATCATGTCGGCGTGCCGCGTCACGAACGCCAGGTCTTCGATGTCCTTGGCGGTGAGGGCCGGTGTGCGCAGCTCGCTGTCGGGGACATTGATCCCCTTGTCGGAACGCAGCCGGCTGCCCCTGGCCTGGGCTGCGGTGATCACGAGCCGCACCTCCTGGGCCGACACCCCGCGGATCACCGCAGCGATGCGGCCATCGTCGAAGAGCACCCGTTCACCAAGACGCAGATCGTCGAACACCTCCGGCAGGGTGCAGGGGAGCGTGCCTGGGCCCCGGTCCGGCTCCGGCGTCAGACGAATGGCGTCGCCCGGGCGCAACAGCCGTTCGCCGCTGACCGGAGCCAGGGGACCGACGACCAGCCGGGCTTTGCCGTGCCGCTGGCGGAACATCAGGCCGGTCACGAAGTGGCAGGTCTTGCCGGCCTGCAGCACCACCCCATCCGGGACACGCCGAATCACGGTGAGGGTTCGCCGGCGGCCGGAGGCATCGTGCCCACGCAACCGATGGCCCGCCTTCAGCCGCTTCGCCCGTGACAGCCGCGCCGGCAGCAGCACCACCTCGGGATCCTGCAGCAGGGGCCTGGCTCCCGACGGCACCGCCAGGATCCGCACGGGCTGGGTGGGACGTCCCAGTCGGTCGCGGGGGGGGCGGGCACGGATCACCGCCGGCTGGGGGGCCAGCTGGCCGGTGCGCAGCTTCGGGCCCGCCAGGTCCATGGCGATCGCACAGGGACGGCCGGTGGCCACGCGGGCCTGGGTGAGGACGTCCACCATCCGGCCCCAGACCACGGGGTCGTCATGGGCGCAATTGATGCGGGCGATGGTCATCCCCGCCTGCAGCAGATCGGCGATCAGGGCGGGCTGTTCGGCCGCCTCCGCCGGCAGGGTGACCATGATTCCTGTGACCCCAGCGGCGGCCAGGGCTCCGAACAACCGGTCGCAATGCCGCTCCAGAACATCGGGACCGCCCAGGCCGGTGGGGCCACCCAGCTCGGACCCCAGTCCCTCAAGCGCTTCAAGGGCGGTGATCACCGCCTCGAGGCTGGAGAGCAGGTGGGCATCGCAATCGGTGAGGGGACAGAGTCCCCGTTGCCGCAGCGCCTTCGGCAGGCCGGGATGGGCATGGCGATGGAAGGCGATGAAATGCAGCAAGTTGCGGGCACTGGCCCGGTAGTCGGGGTGAATGGCCTCCAGGCAGGCGGCCTCCTCCTGCTCGATGCGCTCCAGGTTGGTTCGCAGGGTTCGCAACGTCTCGAGCAGCCAACGGGCCGGAGAAGGCGTGGGGTCCTTCATTTCCTGGGGCCCTGGGTGGTGCTGGCCTCACCCACCGCAACGGCTTCCACCTCACAGTGGAGACCCTGGCGGCGCAACTCCTCGGCCAGCTGTTCGGCAAGTTCGCGGTCGAGGGCCGGGGTGACAGGCTCCGCCCCATCGAGCAGGGGGGCCATCGCCCCCGGTGCTCCCCCCAGATGCCGGGCCAGGGACTGAAGTGCTTCGAAGCGACCCTCTTCCCTGGGGGAACCCTGCAGGCGCAGGCGCCATCCGGGCGGATCCGGGCAACCCAGCTCGATCCGCCGCAGCTGGCGCAGGGTGGCCAGCACCACCAGCTGATCCCCCGGTGCCAGCACCAGATCGAGGGAGGGCAGCACCAGGGGGGAACGGCGCCCGGGACGCAGCAGATGGATGGTGGTGACCCCGTAGCCCTGCTCGACCCGGGAAAGGTTCAGCCCCGACAGGCCATCGCCCTGTTGAATCCGATAGCGCACCAGCAGATGGTTGGCCCCATCGATCCGGCAGATCTCCTCCACCCGTTCGCCGAACGCCGTGGCCACGACCGCATCGGCCACCAGGTCCATGCTGGAGATCACCGCCACGCCGCCGAGCAGGTCGCCGAGTTGTTCTGCCGCCTCGACGGCGTGGGAGAGGATCGCGTAGCGGGCCTCCGGCCAGGACTTCTGCAGCTGGAAGGTCTCCTGCAGATTGGCGAGCAGATCGACGGAGAGCAGACCGATCCCCTCCAGCCGGCAGTGCTGCAGCGCGGCGAGCGCCGTCTCCCAGCGGTGGAACACCACCATCCCCGGCCGCTGCAATGGCTGCACGGGCCGTGTGTCGATCCGCAGCACCTGCAGACCGTCCCTGACCAGGTTGTCGGCGACCCGCACGGCGAGTTCCTCCCCCTCGGCCAACAGGATCCAGCGGCTGCCACGCCGGAAGCGTCCGGGATGGCCCAGTCCGAAACGCTCCCGCAACAGCCTCTCCAGGATCACCGCCACCAGGGCGGAGGTGAGCAGCGTGCCCACCAGGGAGTACACCAGCGTGAGGCCGATCATCCAGGGGGCCGCCGCGGCGATGCCGACATCCGGGGGCAGCATCACGTTCACCGGATCGACGTATTCCCCCTTCAGCAGGGACAGGGTGACGAACATCCCCTGGCGCCAGCCTCCGCCGGCGGAGAACAGGGCCATGCCGAGGGCCATCAGCACCAGGAGCCCCAGCAACACGGCTTGCTGGAGCCGGCTGCGATGCCGCCACAGCCGCAGCGGTGCCCCCAGGCCGCGGCGCAGGGCCAACAACCGGCCCAGAACCGTTGCGGCGGGAACGGCGTCCGCGGCGCGGTGATGGTGCGACTCCATCGGCACCACCTGCAGGGGCCTGGCCGGATCCGCGGCCACCCGATGCAGGCAAAGCTGCTGGCGTCGATCCAGGCCGCTTCCCTCCACCACCAGATAGGACTGACCATCGATGCGAAAACTGGCCTCCTGGTCGCCAGGCCGAACGGCCTCGGTGATGGCGCCGGCCGTGAGCAGCAGGGGATCCACGACGGCCACCCCACGCAGGCGCTCCTCGAGCAGGGCTCCGAGGCTGGCCAGCTGGCCGGAGGAGCGCACCACCACATCCTCCGATGGATTGAGCAACCTCACCTGCAGGGCCGTCTCCACGTTCACCGTGCTCTCGGAACTCAGCAACAGCACAGCGCGGGCCGTCTCCACCCCGGCCTGGGAGAGCACGTGGGGCAGGCGCATGTCACCCAGCACGACGCTGGAGCCGAAGCGCTCCTCCAGGCGGGGATCGCGCCAGTCCGGTCGCTGACGATCCAGGCAGCGCAGTGGCACGTCAAAGGGAAGCAGGCGCAGCAGGCAGGCCTGGCCGAGGGACCCCAGACCACAGATCAGCACCGATCCCTCCCGTGCGCAGGACGCCCCGGGAGCGGAGGATGGGGCGCTGGCCACCCCAGGAAGGGCTGCTGAATCGGGAATGGAACGCTGGCAGGCCCTTCCATCTTCCCAAGGCGACGGGGAGGCTGCTGCCCCGGGTCTTAACCATCCCTGGTGAGTGTTGGACAACGCCCATCAGCCTGCCGCCATGACCAGCACTCTTGCCCCCGTGATCGGTCTGCCCGAGCCTGGCTCCTACGCCGACCCCCAGCGCAACGGCCTGGCAGCGAAAGATCTTCTCGACGGCCTGATCGAGCACCTCTTCTATTCCCTGGGCCGGCGTGCTCAGGACGCCGAGCGCGGACCGGCTGCAGGAGGCGGATCCGTGTTTCCTTCTGGCCGATTGCGAGGCCTGCAGGCCGGCCCCTTCCCCAACTGATCCTTAACCGTCGTTCTGCAAGGTGGTCGGATTCAGGACGCTTCCATGACCTCCCCCTCCCCAGGCGCCCTGACCACCATGCGGATCCTGGCCCAGGAGCAGAACCTGCGGACGATCCCGGCTGGGGAGGTGATCTTCCGCACGGGCGATGTGGGCGCGTCGGTTTTCGGCATCGTCGATGGGGAGGTCGCGATCGACTGGGGCCATGACCATGACGGCGAAATCCTCGGCCCTGGCAGCAGCTTCGGGGTGGGGGCGCTGGTGGACAACCAGCATCGACGCGTCGGAACCGCCACGGCCCTGCGCGACACACAGCTGCTGGAGATGCTCCACAGCCTGGAAGATCGCCTGGGCCGCCTGAAACAGTCCGGCAGCGATCTCAGTCTCAGCTAGCCACTCCCGGCATGAAGCGCCGTTCATGGGCAAAGCCCTTGAGCATGCGGTTCCAGTAGATCCAGGGCAGCACGTCTTTCTTCATCACCCACATGCTCCAGCGCTCCTTGGTGGGGTCGAGGGGGAAGGAGGGAACGGGCTGACCGTCGTAGTTGAACTCGGCCATGATGACGCGCCCGTAGCCGGTGATCAGCGGACAGCAGGCGTAGCCGTCGTAACGGGCGGCGAGGGGCTGGCCATCGAGGTGGGCCAGCAGGTTGGCCACCAGCACCGGGGCCTGGCCCCGCACCGCGGCGGCGGTCTTGGAGTTGGGCAACGAGGAGACGTCGCCGAGGGAGAAGACGTTGGGATGGCGGACGTGCTGGGTGGTGAATTTGTCCACCTCCACCCAACCGCCGGGGCCGGCCACCGCCAGCGGGCTGGTGGCCACCACCTCCGGGGCCGCCATCGGCGGGGTGACGTGCAACATGCCGAAGGGCAGCACCGCTTCGCGCACCGTGTCGCCGTCCTTGACGGCAAAGACCGCCTCCTTGCTGGCGGCGCGGACCTCCGTGAGGGTGTGCAGGTAGCGGGGCTCGATGCCGCGGCGGGCCACCACCTGGCGCAGGGGTTCGGCGAAGGTGGGAATGCCAAAGATGCCCGGCGTGGCAGTGGCGAAGATCACCTTGGTCGCCGCGGCCACCGCCGGCGAACGCTTGAAGACATCGTCGGCCAGGTACATGATCTTCTGGGGCGCCCCAGCGCACTTGATCGGCGTGTCGGGGAAGGTGAAGATCGCGTTGCCACCCGAGAAGGACTGGATCGTTTTCCAGGTGTAATCGACCAGATCCTTGGAATAGTTGCTGGTGATGCCGCCAGTGCCCAGGGCCTCCGGCAGGCCCTTGATCCGGTCCCAGCAGAGCTGGATGCCGGTGGCCACCACCAGCACGTCGTAGTGGAGCGTTTCCCCATCGGAGCAGGCCACAGTGCCGGCCACCGGATCGAAACCGGCGGCGGCGGCGCGGATCCAGCGCACCCCCTCGGGAATCAGGTCGGCCTCGGCGCGGCGGGTCTGCTCGAGGCTGAAAACGCCGCCGCCCACCAGGGTCCAGCCCGGTTGGTAGTAGTGGTCGGGGGAGGGCTCGAGGATGGCGATCTCCAGGCCCGGCCGCGCCCGCTTGAGCTGGCTGGCCACGGTGAGGCCCGCAGCCCCTCCGCCGACGATCAGGATCTGGTGATGGGCCATGGAACGGAAATTCAGACGCGAATTGCCCGGCAGCGGCGAGGGGGAAATGTCACGGTCGCTACCTTTGCCGGCACCGTGGCACCAGACTGAAGGGATCGAGAACCGGAGCAGGGCAATGTTCCTGAAAGTACGCCACAGCGATGACGCCAGCCTCGTGGAGGTGCTGAACGTCAAGCAGTTGTTCAACCCCTTCGACACCCAGGTCCAGGGCCGTCTCCATGGCGGCGAAGAGATGCAGGATCCCCAGGAGTACGCCAAAACCGACCTGTTCTTTCCCTCCGGGGAGGCCCTGCCCCGCTGCTGGCTCGAATCCCACTACCAGAGCTGAAGGCCAGCCGGGGCGAGCGCTGCTAAGACGCCTCCATGGCGTCCCACTCCCACCAGCACGAGCATCAACACCGCCAGGGTTCGCCCAGGGCCTTCTTCTGGGGGGTGCTGCTCAACAGCGCCCTCTCAGGGCTGCAGCTGGCGATCGGCATCGGCTTCGGCTCCCTGGCCCTGATCGGCGATGCCATCCACAACCTCGGGGACGTGGCCGGCCTGCTGTTCGGCTGGGGGGCCGAACGGCTCAGCGCCAGGCCGGCCACGGCCCGCTTCACCTACGGCTTCGGCCGCAGCACCCAGCTGGCCTCGCTGATGAACGCGGCCCTGATCCTGATGGCGGCCGGGGTGGTGATCGTCGAAGGGGTGCAGCGGCTGCTGGATCCGGTGCCGGTGGTGAGCGGTCCGGTGGCCTGGGCGGCGGCGGCCGGCATCGTGGTCAACCTGCTGTCGGCCCGGCTGTTCGGCAGCGGCCACCACCACGATCTGAACCGGCGGGCGGCGGTGGTGCACCTGCTCACCGATGCCGCCGTCTCGGCCGCGGTGCTGGTCAGCGCCGTGCTGGTGGGGCTGGTGGGCTGGATGTGGCTGGATGCCGCCACCGCCATCGGCGTGGGGCTGGCGGTGGCCTGGAGCGGCT
The DNA here is from genome assembly GCA_038324725.1 of Cyanobacteriota bacterium. Lineage (GTDB taxonomy): Bacteria > Cyanobacteriota > Cyanobacteriia > PCC-6307 > Cyanobiaceae > Cyanobium. The sequence continues at coordinate 7,561 of JBBQIH010000012.1, forward strand.
GGGAGCTGCTGGGGGAAGCCCTCAGCGCCAGCCTCGATGCCGTGCCGCGGGGCATTGACCTGGCCGCGGTGGAGGCGGCCCTGCGCGCTCTCCCCGGTGTGGAGGACGTCCACCATCTGCACGTCTGGGGCATGAGCACCTTCCGTGCCGCCCTCACGGCCCACCTGGTCAGCCGTGGCGAAGGGCCGCTCGACGGGGAACTGCTATCTCTGGCCCGGCAGCGGCTCACCAAGCTGGGCATCAGCCACAGCACGCTCCAGATCGAGGCGCCCGGGAGTTGTGCGCAAGACGTGGCCCACGAGCCCCGATAGGCTGCCCCCAGCCTTTGGCGACGGACGCCTTGCGGTTCTCGCCTTCGCTGCTGCCCAGTCACCTGGTGCCCAGGCTCAAGGGACGGGCCCGGCGCGGGCTGGAAAAGGGGCTGGCCGCGGCGCGCCTCGGCCTCGTGAAGCTCGATCCCCCCGACTCGGCCGCCCACCGGGCCGCCGAGCGCCAGCGGACCCTGCAACGGCAGATCCTGGATCAGCACGACCGGCAGACGATCGCCGATGTGGAGGCCCTCAACGACCGGTATCGGACGCCGGTCCTCGGCAGCCTCCGCCCGATGGATCTGTTCCAAATGCTGGGGGAGTGCCTGGATCCCACCGACAACCGCCTGGGCTGCGCCAGCCAGCTGACCCACAGCCTGCAGGTGATCGAGGCGATGGCCCGTGATGACGTGCTCGACGACGATCTGATGCTGCTGGCCCTCCTCCACGACCTCGGCAAGCTGCTGCTGCTGACCGGGGAAGACCCGGGCAACGTGGTGGGCACGAATGCCATCCTCACGCCCAGGGCCAGGACCGGCCTCGACCAGCACATCTGCCAGTGGAACCACTGCGAGTTCGGCTACCTGCGGTTCCGATCCTTTCTGCCACCCCATCTCAGCTGGACGATCCGCTATCACGGCCTCAAGAACACCAACCCGGTCGACTACATGAATGCCAGCGATGAACAGCACTTCAACGGCATCATGAAGCGCTTCCGCCATTACGACACGACCTCAAAATCCATCGACATCCGACCTGAAAGCCGACTGGATGATTACAGGGACTTCATCGAGTCGAGATTGCCTGATCGCATCGTTTTCTGATCCGTCCGCAGGCTTTACCCCATGCGTTTTCTTGTTGTTGGATCCGGCTTCGCCGGTGCCGTGCTGGCCAGGGAACTTGCCGACCACACCGACCACTCCATCGATGTGATCGATGCCAGGGATCACATCGGCGGCAACTGCCACACGCACAGGGAACCGGAAACCGGCATCACCGTTCATACCTACGGAGCCCACATCTTTCACACCAGCGATCTGCAGGTCTGGAACTACCTGCAACGCTTCACGGAGATGATGCCGTTCATCAACCGTCCCAAGGCCAGCATCGGCAAGGGAATCTTCAGCCTACCCGTCAATCTGCATACGATCAACCAATTTTTCGGAAAGAAGTTCTCGCCCTCAGAGGCTCGGCAGTTCGTCGACTCCATCCGGCGCCATGATATCGAGCAGCCCAAAAACTTCGAAGAGCAGGCGCTGCACTACATGGGCGATGAGCTTTACCGGGCGTTCTTCCATGGCTACACGAAAAAACACTGGGGCTGCGAGCCGCGGCAGATCCCGGCCTCCGTGCTGAAGCGATTGCCGCTGCGCTTCAACTACAATGACAACTATTACTCCTCGATCTACCAGGGCATTCCCAGAGATGGCTACACCGCCATCTTCGAGCGGCTGCTCGACCATCCGCGCATCTCCCTGACCCTCAATCACCGCTGGCAACTCTCCGATGGCCAGCCCTATGACCATGTCTTCTATTCAGGCCCCCTCGATGGCTTCTTCAGCCACCGACGCGGGCGTCTGGGCTATCGCACCGTGTTCTGGGAGCGGCAGATCGAAACCGGGGATGCCCTGGGCCATCCAGGCATCAACTTTCCCTCCCTGGATGTGACCTTCACCCGCCGCAGGGAGCACAAGCATTACGAATACTGGAAGCAGCACGAGAAAACGATCGTGTTCACCGAATACAGCAAGGAAACGGGCAGCGAGGATGAGCCCTACTATCCCAAGCGCCTGGCGGCCGACAAGGCCCTGATGCATGGCTACCTGGGCGATTGCCTGCAAACGGAAAAGACCAGCTTCCTGGGCCGGCTGGGGCTCTACAAATACATGGACATGCACCAGGTGATCGCCGAGTCGCTCTCCCTGGCACGGGAGTTCATCGCCGCGATCGCTTCAGGCGAACCCAGGCCCATCTTCCCCGAGGCCTTTCGCCTCAGCCTCCCATAGCTTGTCGCCGACCACACCCGGGCCGTCCTCCTCCAGCTGGAACACCAGCCCCCGGTTGCGCTGGGTGATGGCGGGATCGCTGCCGAGGCCGGCCGGATCGGGACACAGCCGCAGGCTGTTCCAGGCATACCATGTCAGGGGGAAGGCACTGACCCGGGGGGATTGACGCATCCCGTCGCAGATCATGTAGTCATATCCATACACCACCGGCTGACCGGTGAGCCAGCCGTAGAGCTGACGGCATCCCGCCTGGGTGAGGGAATAGGCATGGGTGCAGTACAGCGGGCAGGTCACGATGTCCTGCAGGATCCGCGTCGGCCTGGAGACCACTCGGCCTGAGAGTGACCTCAGGCGGGGATGGCGATCGAGGAAGCGAAAGACACTGGGCGTGGGCAGATGCTTGTAGAGGATCTGGGAACCGAGAAACAGCAGGTCCCAGTCGGCAGGGGTGGCGGCATGGAAGGCCCTGGCCTGGGTCGTCCAGATGGGCGGGAAGAACACATCGTCCTCGAAGATGTGCACCAACGGCAGGTCCCGCTCGATGGCATGGGCCAGCAGGCCCAGGTGGGAGAGCAGGGACCCCTGGGAGCCGCGTCGGGCCGTGAAGCGATCGACGTCGATCGGCCTGCCCAGGCCGTGGCGCTCGAACAGGACCTCCAGATTCTCCGATCGGGCATCCACGGCGGGCCAGATCGAGACCCGTGGGAATCCCGCCTCCCCCAGGCGCTGGAGCAGCCCGTCGCGGCGATCGGGACGGCGCTCCAGATTGATGCAGAAGGCGGGGGCCTCCAGAAACGCCTGCCAAGGCCCCATGGCTGTCGCTCCCTGCCGAAGCGAACGCTAGGGAACCGCCCCGTACCCCGCCCGAATCGGGCCGGTAGGGCTCAGGGCTCGGTCCTGGCCGCCCTCTTGTCCTGCTCCAACACCTGCTCCACCAGGAGCTTGAGCAGCAGCGACACGATCGCCACGCCCCCCAGCACCATCGCCGCCCCGAAGGCCAGCTCGGTCTGGTAGTTCTTGTAGGCGTCCTCGACGAACAGGGGCAGGGTCTGGGTGAGGCCCTCGATGTTGCCGCTGACGACTGCCACGGCCCCGAATTCGCCCAGGGCGCGGGCCGTGGTGAGGATCAGGCCGTAGAGGGCGGCCCAGCGCACCGAGGGGAGCGTCACCTTCCAGAACACCTGCCAGTTGGTGGCCCCCAGGGTGCGGGCGGCCTCCTCCTGCTCCCAGCCCTCCTCCTCCAGCAGGGGGATCACCTCCCGGGCCATGAAGGGGAAGGTGACGATGATCGTGGCCAGCACGATCCCGGGCCAGGAGAAGATGATCTTCCAGCCCAGGCTCTCGATGACGCCCCCCAGCAACCCCTGGGTGGGGCTGTAGAGCAGCACCAGCATCAGGCCCACCACCACCGGTGAGATCGAGAAAGGCAGGTCGATGACGCTGAGCAGCAGGGCCTTGCCCCGGAACTGGCGCCTGGCAATGGCGGTGGCCGCGGCCAGCCCGAAGATGACGTTGCAGGGCACCGCCACGGCGGTGGCGAACAGGGTGAGGCGCAGGGCCGAGAGCAGCTCGTGGGACTGGAAGTTCTCCAGGAACGGGCCCAGCCCCTTGGCGAAGGCCGAGGCCACCACGCTCAGGGCCGGCAGCAGGATCACCACCCCCACGTAGAGGCAGGCGATCAGGGGAATCAGGATCGCCGGCAGATCAAGGCCTCGGCGGCGTGATCGTTGGCCTGGAGCAGGGCTGGGCCGCTGGGTCTCCAGGCTGGGAATGACGATGGTCATGGAGGAGGAAGCAGCGCAAAGGAAGTTGGAGGGGAATCAGGCCGAATCGCCCTGGTAGCGCTGGCCCCAGACCTGCAGCAGGTTGATCAGCAGCAGGCTGAACAGGGAGAAGATCAGCATCACCGAACCGATCACGGTGGCGGCCTCGAAGTCGTATTCCTCCAGCTTCTGAATGATCAGGGTGGGGGTGATCAGGTCACGGAACGGCACGTTGCTGGAGATCATCACCACCGAGCCGTATTCCCCCACGGCGCGGCTGTAGCCCTGGGCCACCCCGCCGAGAATTGCGGGCAGGAGCTGGGGCAGCACCACCCGCGTGGTGGTTTGCAACGGCGTGGCCCCCAGGCACCAGGAGGCCTCCTCCTGCTCCTTTTCCAGGGAGCGCAGCACCGGCTCCACCGTCCGCACCACGAAGGGCAGCGAGATGAACACCATCGCCACCGTCACCCCTGGGGCGGCGAAGGCCACCTTGAGGCCGAAGGCCTCGTGGAGCGGCTGGCCCAGCCAGCCGTTGGTGCTGTACACCGCCGTGAGCGCCAGACCGGCCACGGCGGTGGGCAGGGCGAAGGGCAGATCGATCAGGGCATCCAGCAGCCGCTGGCCCGGAAAGCGGCAGCGCACCAGGGCCCAGGCCACCACCAGGCCGAAGACGCCGTTGATCACGCTGGCCACCAGGGCCAGTCCGAAGCTGACCTTGTAGGTGGCGATGGCCTCCGGGGTGGTGGCCATTTCCCAGAAACCGGCGGGTCCCACCTCGGCGGCACTGAGCAGCAGGGCCGCCAGGGGCAGGAACAGGATCAGGCCCAGGTAGGTCCAGGTGATGCGCCAGGGCCAGCTGGGCAGAGCCAGGGCGGGGAAGCGCCAGCGGCGCAGCGGGGCGGGGGTCATCGGGGGCGCCGGATCGGCGGGGTGGCGCTGACCGTATCACCCTAAAGAGCGGTTTGGCGGTGTGTTTACCGGTATAGTCAGCTCTCCACCGCCACCCTGGCCGCTCCGATGGGCATTCGCGTCGCCAACGTCAGCAAGAACTTCGGCGACTTCCGTGCCGTGGACGACGTCAGCGTCGACGTGGACAGCGGCTCCCTGGTGGCCCTGCTGGGGCCGTCAGGATCAGGCAAAAGCACCCTGCTGCGCCTGATCGCCGGGCTGGAGGAGGCCGATGCCGGTCGCATCTGGATCACCGGCGAGGAGGCCACCCAACGCTCGGTGCAGGAGCGTCAGGTGGGCTTCGTGTTCCAGCACTTCGCCCTGTTCAAGCACCGCAATGTGCGCCGCAATCTGGCCTTCGGCCTTGAGCTGCGCCGCTGGAAGCCCGAGGCGATCCGCCGGCGTGTGGATGAACTGCTCGACCTGGTGCACCTCAAGGGCTACGGCAACCGCTTCCCCTCCCAGCTCTCCGGCGGCCAGCGCCAGCGGGTGGCCCTGGCCCGGGCCCTGGCGGTGCAGCCCCGGGTGCTGCTGCTCGATGAACCCTTCAGCGCCCTCGATGCCAAGGTGCGCAAGGAGCTGCGTGCCTGGCTGCGCCATCTCCACGACGAGATGCACGTCACCACCGTGATCGTGACCCACGACCAGGAGGAAGCGATGGAGGTGGCCGACAAGATCGTGGTGATGAACGAAGGCCGGGTGGAGCAGATCGGTTCCCCGGCCGAGATCTATGACCATCCCGCCTCCCCCTTCGTGATGAGCTTCGTGGGCGCCGTCAACGAACTGCCCAGCGGCTCCCTGCCCGTGCGCCGCGATGCGGTCCCGCCGCTGCCGGCGGAGGGGCGGATCTTCGTGCGCCCCCACCATGTGCAGGTGCATGCCACCCCCCAGCCAGGCACAGTGCCGGCACGCCTGCGGCGCCTCACCCACATGGGCCGCGACCTGCAGGCGGAGCTGGTGCTCGACTCCGAGGAGGTGGTGGTGGCCCAGTTCCCCCGTGAAGAGGTCGGCGTCGCCAACCTGAAGCCTGGCGACCGGCTGCATGTGATCAGCCGCCAGGCCCACGCCTTCCAGCCGGACTACTCGATCTGAACCGCCGAGAAGCGGCGACGGAGAGGTTCGGAATGAACCTCCGCCAGCCGGGCATCGGCGAGGTACTGGGCCACGGCCAGGGGGTCCTGGTGGCGCAGCCGTTCACCGTTGCGGAAGACGAGGGTGAACCGCCGGGGATGGGGCTCGTTGAGCCTGGAGCGGAAGTACTGGGCGGCCATGGGAATCAGGGGATGGAGACCATCAGGTCGGTGTCACTCACCTGATGCAGCAGGCCGAGGCGCTTGAAATGGTTGAGGGTCTTGGTGACCGTCACCCGGGTGAGGCCGCAGATCTCCGCCAGGGCCTGATGGGTGAGGTTCATGTCCCGCAGCGACAATCGGTAGCCGCGGCTGCTCACCTGCCCGAAGCGGAGGCCGATCCAGCGCAGCAGCCTTAAAAGCCTCGAATCGGCGCCGCGGACCCGGTTGATTTCGAACAGTTCCTCGGTGTTGCGGATCTGGTGGTGCAGAAAGGCCACAATCTCGGCCTCGCTGGGATGGCCCTGCTCCACCACGACGGTGGACAGGCACTGGATCTCCACCGGACGCAGGGCTGAATAGGCATTGGTCACCCAGTCGCCAGGGCCCCAGAGACCCAGGGTGAAGGACTCCCCTTCCTCGTCGTGGGAGGCGGTGCGGATGTAGCCGTCCTGGATTCTCCAGTGCAGCCCATCGGGCAGGACGTCATGGGGCAGAAGCGTGAGGCGGAGGGCCTGAGGTGGGCGTGAAGTGGTCATGGCCGCAGGACAAAAGGGATGGGGTCGAGGTCATCTGGGCAGAGCGAACGGCCAGCGATCGGCTGGCAACAGGCCTTCGCCGACAACAACACATGAGCAGCCTGCGGGGACCCCAAAACCATACCTCGCATTCCCAATCGGCAATGTGGTCTATTTGACGACCCTGGGCGTCCCTGTCTCAGATGAAGTACATCGCCTGGGCCTGGGCCAGGTGGTCACACTGGTCGAGCAGGTCCTGCAGGGTGGTGCTGAAGAGGATCCCCAGGCGGGCCTCCTCCAGCCGCGCCTCCAGCCGGCCCAGCACCTCGAATTCGGGGGTGGCGCCATCCCCTTCGACGCGGGAGACCACGTCCCCCTCCAGGCAACTGACCACAGCATCGACGCGGATCTCGGCCGGCGGCCGCGCCAGCTGGTAGCCCCCCTTCGGGCCGCGGATGCTGCGCAGGATCTGGCCCCGTCGCAGGCTGGCGAGCATCTGCTCCAGGTAGCGGTCGGGGATGCCCTGGCGCTGGGCGATCTCCGCCACCTGGAGCACGCCGCCGCGGGAATGGATGGCGGCCAGCTCCAGGAGAGAGACGAGGCCGTAACCGGTTTTCGCGCTGAAGGCCAAGGGAATCCCCGGTTGTCTTACGGGGATTGTGGCAGCCACCACCCCTGAACCAGCCATCGGCCCGACACGCGGGGGGTGTAACCCGCCCTACATCGCCACGGCGACCCGACGAATAAATTTTACCAGTTCACACATCGGACAACCGTGCTTTATTTTTTCTCCTCGCCGGTCCCGCCAGCCGGTCGCCGCCCGTGGCCTCCCGGCCTGGAGGCCGCCCCCCTGGCCGGCCTCCTGCTGGGGGGGGCTCTGGCGGGCTGCACCCCCGGCGCCAGTGGCGCTCCCCAGGAGCTGCTGCTGGTGAGCTACGCCGTGACCAAAGGGGCCTACGACCGGATCCTGCCCCAGTTCGAAGCCGACTGGAAGGCCCGAACCGGCCAGGCCATCTCCGTGAAAACCAGCTACGGCGGCTCCGGCTCCCAGACCCGGGCGATCATCGATGGCCTCGAGGCCGACGTGGCCACCCTCGCCCTGGCCGGTGACGTGCTCAAGCTCCAGGAAGCAGGCCTGGTGCAGCCAGGCTGGGAGAAAGACCTGCCCGGAGGCTCGATCATCACCCACTCGGTGGTGGCCTTCGTCACCCGCGACGGCAACCCCAAGGGGATCCGGACCTGGGCCGATCTGGCCAAGCCCGGCATCACCGTGGTGACGGCCAATCCCAAGACCTCCGGCGGCGCCCGCTGGAATTTCCTGGGTCTCTGGGGCTCGATCAGCCAGACCGGAGGCAGTGAAGCCCAGGCCAAGGCCTACGTGAACTCGGTCTACCGCAACGTGGACAACCTGCCCAGGGACGCCCGCGAGGCCAGTGACGTGTTCCTCAAGCGCGGCCAGGGCGACGTGCTGCTCAACTACGAGAACGAGGCGATCCTGGCGAAACGGGCCGGTGATCTCAAGGCGCCCTTCATCGTGCCTGAGGTGAACATCCGCATCGAAGGCCCGGTGAGCGTCATCGACCGCAACGTGGAGCGCAAGGGCACCCGCAAGGCCGCCGAAGCCCTGGCGGCCTACCTGCAGAGCGAGCCGGCCCAGGAGATCTTCGCCGAAGAGGGCTTCCGTCCGGTCAGCCCCGGCGTCTGGAGCCGGGTGAAGGGCCGCTTTGCCCCGGTGAAGCAGCTCTTCACCGCCGGCGACTTCGGCGGCTGGAAGCAGATCAACGACACCTTCTTCGGCAAGGACGGGGTCTGGGACCAACTGTTCAGCCGCTCGCGCTGATTCGGGGCCGCCCCTGTGGAGACAATGGGGGCGAAGGTGGCTGACGGACGATGTGCGAACTGCTGGCCCTCAGCGCCAACACCCCCACCGACATGCGCTTTTCGTTCCATGGCCTCACCCGCCGGGGGGGCGCCACCGGCTGCCATGGGGACGGCTGGGGGGTGGCCAGCTTCGACCCCGATGGCCGGGGGGTGCACCTGTACCGGGAGGACGCCCCGGCGGCCTTCTCGCCCATCGCCGCCCGGGTGGCCAGGCTGGATCTGCGCTCCCGATGCTCGATCGCCCACATCCGCAAGGCGACCCAAGGGGTGGTGGCCCTGGAGAACTGCCACCCCTTCCATCGTCGCTGGCGCGGGCGGGAATGGGTGTTCGCCCATAACGGCAACCTGCTGGGGCCCCTGCCGGAGACACACCTGTTTCGGCCGGAGGGATCCACTGACAGCGAAATCGCCTTCTGCTGGATCCTCGAACAGTTGGGCGCCGCCGATGCGGATCCGGAGGATCTGGAGGCCACCTTCGGCACTCTGGTCGAAGCCTCAAGGAGGCTGGAGCATCAGGGCACGTTCAACTGCCTGATCAGCAACGGCAGCTGGCTGTTCGCCCACGCCAGCAGCCGGCTGCACCGGATCACGCGCCGGTCTCCCTTCGGCCGGGCGACCCTGGCCGACGACGACCTCAGCGTGGATTTTTCCGAGCTGGCCGGCGACCGCGACGTGGTGACGATCGTCAGCACCGAACCGCTCACCACCGATGAGGAATGGCTGCCGTTGCAGGCGGGGGAGGCCGTTCTGCTGGTGGACGGGGAGGTGGTGCGGCACCAGCCCCCTGCGGTGCCCATCACCCCCATCCCGTAAGCCAGGCAGAAGACATGGCGGTACCCCAGCTCGTGCAGGTGCTCCGCCAGCTCAGCCGCTGACGTCCGGATCGCCCCACACTGCCCACGTCCGACACGCAGCCGGGGGCAGGCAGGGATCGAGCGGAACATCACTCGGCCAACGAACAACTGAGGGAAGAAACCGAATCACCTGACTGACAAGAACACCTGCAAGAATCACACTCCAGGTTCACCAGTTTGACCACGGAATGATGATGGAGCCGTCGCGGACTGCCTCGACCTCTGCAC
>JBBQIH010000013.1:0-16958 GCA_038324725.1 Cyanobacteriota bacterium
ACTTGCGCGAACTCCTGCAGATGGCCCTGGAGCGCTCCGCCGACGACCCGGTCACCGAACTCCCCTTCCGCCTGCACGACTTCGGCTCCCGCGGCGTCTCCAGCCACGAGAGCGCCGCCATCGGCGGCCTGGCCCACCTGGTGGCCTTCCGCGGCACCGACACCGTCGCCGCCCTGGTGGCGGGCCGGCGCCACTACGACTGCCCGATGGCCGGCTTCTCGATTCCCGCCGCCGAGCACTCCACGATCCTGGCCTGGGGGCAGGAGCACGAGCTGGAGGCCTACCGGACCATGCTTGATCGCTTCGCGAAGCCCGGCGCCGTGCTGGCGGTGGTCTCCGGTGCCTACGACCTCTGGAACGCCGTCGACCATCTCTGGGGCGAGCAGCTGCGGGAGCAGGTGATCGCCTCGGGCGCCACCGTGGTGATCCGGCCCGACTCGGGCGATCCGGTGGCGATCGTGCCCGAGCTGCTGCGCCGCCTGGAGGCCCGTTTCGGCAGCCGGCTCAACGGCAAGGGCTACCGGGTGCTGGAGCACGTGCGGGTGATCCAGGGGGATGGCATCACCGCCGCCAGCCTGCCGCTGGTGCTCGAGGCGATCCTGGCCGCAGGCTTCAGCGCCGAGAACGTGGCCTTCGGCATGGGTGGCGGCCTGCTGCAGCAGGTGAACCGGGACAGCCAGCGCTTCGCCTACAAGGTGTCCTGGGTGGAGCGGGCCAGCCGGATCCGGCCAGTGCACAAGTGCCCGATCACCGATCCTGCCAAGACCAGCAAGGCCGGCGTGCTCGATCTGATCCTGGACGAACGGGGGTACCGGACGATGGTGCTGAACCGACCGGAGCCCCATCCGGCCAGCTGCCTCAAGACCGTGTTCGAGAACGGCAGGCTGCTGCGCCGCTGCAGCCTCGAAGAGGTACGGGCCAGGGCGATGCAAGGCTGAACGGCTGCCCCTGGGATCCCCCAGCGACCATGCCCGGCCACCGGCTGCTGCCATCACTGCTGATCCTGCTGGGCCTGGGGCTGCCTGGGCCCGCATGGGCAGCACCGCCCTTCCGGGCCACGGTGCTCTCGGTCGGCGATGGCGACACCCTGCAGGTACGCAGCGGCCAGCAGCGAATCACGATCCGGCTGGCCTGCATCGATGCCCCCGAGATGGCCCAGAGTCCTTACGGCCAGCAGGCGCGGCAAGCCCTCCAGAGGCGCCTGGCCGTAGGGCGGCCGGTGACGATTCAACCCAAGAACACCGACCGTTTCGGGCGCACCGTGGCCGAAGTGATCAGTGACACCACCATCAACCTGGCCCTGGTGGAGGACGGCCTGGCCTTCGCCTACCGCCGCTACCTCGGCAGCTGCGACGCGGCGGCCTACCTGGAGGCCGAGGAGCGGGCCCGGCGCCAGCGGCTCGGTGTCTGGCGGCTGCCGGGGGGCCTCACCCGGCCCTGGGACTTCCGCCGCACGCGCCGCTCCGCCCTGATCCCCAATGGCAACACCTAGGGTCTAGGTGCCACCGGGTGGCCGCCATGTTCCCTCCCGAGGCCACGGCCTGGCAGTCCCTTTCGGGGCCCGAATGTCTGCGCCGGCTCGGGGTCGACGCGGAGGGCCTGAGCGAGGCCGCCGCGGCCGATCGCCTGGCCAGCGAAGGTCCCAACCGGCTGGCGCTTCCGCCGGGCCCGGGCCGCTGGCGCATCCTGCTGGATCAGTTCAGCAACGTGATGCTGGTCCTGCTGCTGGCGGTGGCGGCCGTCTCCGCCGGCCTGGCGATGCTGGACCACGCCGTCCCCAAGGACGCGATCGCCATCCTGCTGATCGTGGCCCTTACCGCCCTGCTGGGCTACCTGCAGGAGAGCCAGGCGCTGCTGGCCCTGCGCAGCCTGCTGAACCTGGCCCAGCCCCTGGCCCGCGTCCGCCGCAGCGGACACTGGCAGCGCCTCCCCAGTGACCAGCTGGTGCCAGGCGACCTGATCCGCCTCGAAAGCGGCGATCGGGTCCCCGCTGATGCGCGGCTTCTGGAGGGCAGCGAACTGGGGCTGCAGGAGGCGGCCCTCACCGGCGAGGCCGAACTGGTGAGCAAGCGCCCCGAACCGCCGCTGGCTGTGGACACACCCGTGGTGGAGCGCAGCAACTGCCTGTTCCTCGGCAGCGAGGTGGGGCGAGGGCGGGGGCAGGCTGTCGTGACCGCCACGGGCATGGCCACCGTGCTGGGCGGCATCGCCACCCTGATCCACACCGCCCGCCCGGAGCCGACGCCCCTGCAGAAGCGGCTAGCGGACCTCTCTGGCCAGCTGGTGGCCTGGGCCCTGGTGCTGGTGGCGGCGGTGGTGCTGGGCGGCTGGCTGCTGGGCGGATCTCCCCTGGCCCTGCTGGAGCTGGCCCTCTCCACCGCTGTGGCGATCGTGCCGGAGGGGCTGCCGGCCGTGATCACGGTGAGCCTGGCGATCGGCACCCAGCGGATGGTGCGGCGGGCCGCCCTGATCCGCCATCTGCCGGCGGTGGAGGCCTTGGGCGCCATCACCGTCATCTGCACCGACAAGACCGGCACCCTCACCCAGAACCGGCAGGTGGTGGTGGAGATTCGCTGCGGCACCCAGGCCCTGGACCTGGTCGAGAACGGTTTCGAAGTCCGGGATCTGGTGCCACCGCCGGGGGCTGAAGCCGGGCTCGCCCCGGGCGATGGGAATCTGCTGCTGCTGGCCGGCGTGCTTTGCAACGACGCTGAACCGGAACAGCGGGGAGGGATGGGGGATCCCACCGAGGTCGCGCTGCTGGAGGCCGCCACCCGGGCGGGCCTGGAGGCAACCTGCCTGCGTGCGAAGCACCCTCGTTCGGCGGAGATTCCCTTTCGCGCCGAGCGCCAGCGGATGGCGGTGTGGGTGGCCGACCCCGACGGCAGCCTGGCGGCGCACCTGGTTGAAGCCCCCGTCGGCTCCTGCCCGGCTGAGGCGTCCCAGCTGCTGATCGTCAAGGGAGCGCCGGAGGCGATCCTGCGCGACTGCGATCGCTGGCTCGATGGCGCGGGGGCGCGGAGCCTCACACCGGTCCAGCGGGACTGGTGGGTGGCGGAAGCGCGCGGGCTGGCTTCCTGTGGCCTGCGGGTACTGGCCTTCGCCTGCGGCCCGCAGCACCAGGGCCCGGAAGCCGCGATGGGTCGCCTGGTCCTGCTCGGCCTGATGGCCCAGCGTGATCCGCCCCGGCCGGAAGTCCCAGGCGCCGTGGCCCGTTGCCATGGGGCCGGCATCCGGCCGGTGATGGTCACCGGCGACCATCCCCTGACAGCGCACGCGATCAGCACGGCCATCGGCTTGGCGGAACCCGGCAGCCCGATCGTGCTGGGTATGGAGCTGGAGGGCCTCGACGACGGGGAACTCGAAGCGGTGGTGCAACGGACCAGCCTCTTCGCCCGGGTGCTGCCGGAGCAGAAGCTCCGCATCGTGCGGGCGCTGCAGGCCACGGGCGCTGTGGTGGCCATGACCGGTGACGGGGTCAACGACGCCCCGGCCCTGCGACAGGCCCATGTCGGCGTGGCCATGGGCATCAGTGGCTCGGATGTGAGCCGGGAGGCGGCCGATGTGGTGCTGCTCGACGACAACTTCGCCTCGATCGTCAACGCCGTGGAGGAGGGTCGGCAGGTGTACGCGAACATCCGCCGCTTCGTGCGCTTCATCCTTGGCTGCAACCTGGGCGAACTGATCACCATCGGCTCGGCGCCGCTGCTGGGTCTGGCCCTGACGCCCCTGCAGATCCTCTGGATCAACCTGGTGACCGACGGGCTGCCGGCCCTGGCCCTGGCCCTGGGTCCACCGGCGGAGGATCTGATGCATCAACCGCCGATCGAACCCGGTGAATCGCTCTTCGCCCGCGGACTGGGCAGCGCCATCCTGCGCACCGGGCTGGTGTTCGGGGCCCTGGTGGTGGCGTTGATGGCTGTGGCTGCCCGCCTCGGACTTCCTTGGCAGACGATGGCCTTCACCACCCTCTGCCTGGCTCAGTTGGGCCATGCCCTCTCGGCTGGCAGCGACCGGCTCCTGTGGCGTACCCCTCCCCTGGCGAACCCCTGGCTGCTGGGCGCGGTGCTGGCCACTGCCACCCTGCAGCTGCTACTTCTCTACGTGGCGCCAATGGCCCGCTTCCTCGGCGTCACCGCCCTCTCGGCCGGCGAGCTGGCGGCCTGCGGCGGAGTAAGCCTGGCGTTCGTGGCCTACCTGGAACTGGAGAAGGGGCGTGCCCTGGGCCTGCGCCATGCTGGGCGCTCACCCCACCCCCCCACCAGCACATGAGCCTCGATCAGGCGCGCTCCTTCCTGGCCCGCCTGCAGGACGATGCGGCCCTGCGCAGCGAGGTGCTGGCCGCCGCCACCGCCGACGATGTGGCCCAGATCGCTGCCGGCAGGGGCTTCGACTTCTCCGGTGATGAGCTGCTGCGGCTCTCCGGGAAGAAGATCGGCCGGGTCACGGTGACCAAGCAGGACATTCCCGGGGAATACAACTGAGGGGACTGACTAGGCCACCGCCAGCCGCCGCCACTGGCTGCGCAGCTGGTGCGGCACCGGCAGGGGCCGGTAGTCCCTGGGATCACTGGGGCCGTGACGCAGCACGGCATTGACCAGCAGAGCGGGGATCCGGCCACGGTTGATGGCGCCGTGGGGCACTCCGGGCGGGATGCGGACCCAGAGGCCTTCGTCCTCGCGCAGCGAGATGCGGCGCAGCTGGCGGTTCTGAAGCACCACCAGATCGATCGATCCCCGCAGCACGAGCAGCTGATCGGTCTGGAAGCGGTGGCAGAACAGTTCAAACGAGTCGCCGCTGCCGATCTCGGCGATCAGGGTTTCATCGCTGGCGCGGGGGGCGGAGAAGACAGCCTCCCCATGCTGCGAGCGCTCCATGGGGAGGAGTTCGATGGTGCGGGACAGGGCCATGACAGTCGCGGCAGTATGGTTAACTTTCGCGACCATTTTTCCGGGAGATCGTCGTATCGGCTACCGACAAGTGTCGGTGTCAGGATTCACTGGCGCCGCCTTAAGCAGAGCCTTCAGCGAAACGCCGGTTCACCTCGTTCCAGTTCACCAGCGACCACCAGGCGGCGATGTAGTCAGGTCGGCGGTTCTGGTAGTTGAGGTAGTAGGCGTGCTCCCACACATCCAGACCCAGCAGGGGCAGGCCCGGCTCGATTCCGGGCAGGTCCATCAGCGGGTTGTCCTGGTTGGCTGTGCTGGTGATCGCCAGGGCCCCATCAGGTTGGCGGATCAGCCAGGCCCAGCCCGAACCGAAGCGGCTGGTCGCCGCCTGGGCGAAGCGCTGCTGCAGGGCCTCGGGCGAGCCGAAGGCCGTGGTGATCGCCGCCTCCAGCTGCGGCGACGGGGCCCCGCCCTGACCGGGCGGTGCCATCACCCGCCAGAAGAGGGAGTGGTTGTAGTGACCGCCGCCGTTGTTGCGGACAGCAGCCGGGTACTGGGAGATCCGGCCCTGCAGATCCTCCAGCGACACCCGCTCAAGCTCGGGATGGTCCGCGATCTGGGCGTTGAGATTGGCCACGTAGGCGCCATGGTGGCGGTCGTGGTGGATGGTCATCGTGGTGGCATCGATCGAGGGTGCCAGGGCCTCGGCCGGGTATGGCAACGGCGGCAGCACGTAGGCCGCCAACGCCGGCCGCGCACCGGCAGCGAACAGCGTCAGAGCCACCAATCCGGCGAGGCCGCAAGCCCTCAGGGCACGAAGAAACGACAACGGAGCCATGGGCCAGGCGGGGAGCATCAGCCCCGGTTCTAACCGTCCCTGCCATCCAGAGCCCCCTATCAAGACATGGATGGCCTGGATTCAGACCGAACGCCAATCCAGCCAGGGCAGACCCGGAAGGATCGCCGGAGTCGTGGCGCGATAGGCGGCGTACTCCGGATGGAGGCTGCAGAGGCGGGACTCCTCCCGGCGTGCCTTGAACCCCAGCACCACGACCAGCCCCAGCAGCAGGGCCAGATGCAGAAGACTGCCCAGGGCCAGGGTGACGCCCAGCGAGCAGAGGATCAGCGACTGGTAAAGCGGATGGCGGCAGCGGCCGTAGGCGCCGGTGGTCACCAGCGCAGCCTCGGGCATCGGTTCAGGCAGGGGGCTGAGGCTGGCACCCAGGTTCAGGGCGCCCTGGCCGGCCAGCACCAGACCCAGGCCGAAGAGCGCCAGACCACCGAGGCGCAGGGAAAGCGGCCAGTGCAGACCCAGCGAGACGGGGGAGGGGGTGGCCGGCAGCAGATGGGCCAAAATCAAGGCCATCTGGGCGATCAGCCACCATTCGCCACGGCGGTTGTCGCGCAAGCCCGCCCAGGAAAACCCCCAGGCGCTGAGCCTCTCGGCGAGGACATTCGGCATGGTGACCTTGCAGTTCAGCGTCCAGATCCATGCTGGGCAGGAATCAGCATCAGGCGCGAAGCAAGTCCTCCACCACCGGAGCGAGAGCCGCCGGGTGGCGCAGCAGCTGCTGGTGGCTCCAGACCGGCAACATCCGCCGCGGCCCGATCGGCAGGACCCCATGCCAGCCCGGCAGCACCATCAGATCGGTGGCGGTGCCGTAGCTGCTGCAGTCGATCCCCTGCAAGGAGGTGAGGTCGGCGTTGAGCTGGCGCAGCAGTGCACTGCCCGGCTTGAGATCAGCAACACCGGCCAGCAGCAGGCGGGGCCAGGGCTGGGCCGTCAAGGTGCCCTGCTGGGGGCTGCCCAGACTGAGGAAGCGGCGGGTGCGGGCATGGCCGCCCATCAGCTGGATCCAGGTGCGTGCGATGACGCCGCCCATGGAAAAGCCGAGGATGTCGATCGTCTCGCTGCCACCGAACGCCGCCTCAATGTGACCGGCGAGCCGCTGGGCCGAGGTCTGGATGGGTGCGATGCCGAAGCGCAGTGGCAGCGCGGGAATCAACAAAGGCTCGCGCCTGCCAGCCAAGCGACGCTCCAGTCGCTCAAACACCCTGGGGGTGTCAAACAGCCCGTGAACCAGCACCAGCGGGGGCCGAGTGGCGGTTTCCCGGCCTGAAGACATGGTGGCGGTTGAGCTTCACCCCACCATCTTGCGATGAGGGGAATCAGGGGCTTTGGGTTGAGCGGAACACGGCGAGGCCCATCAGGAAAGACGGCCCATGTCACCAACGCTGTTGGATCGTCGTGGGGCCGCCTGGGACATCCAAGATTCTGGATCAGCGAACGGCGTGGATGAGAGTTGAAAATCTGGTGATGGGCATGGCTGGTTCCTGGACACAGCCTGTTGTTGGTTGTCAGGAGGGCCACCTTCAGGGGCTCCAGGCTGACGGGGTCAGATATCGACGTTCTGTGCGAGCGGGCTTGGAGGCCTTACTTGATCAGACCAGAGGCCGACGTATCCAGGGGATGGATGGGGGTGGTGCTGGCCGTATGGGAGGGCGGCGTGATGCCCTCGGAGGAGTCGGCTTTGGACTCGGGGAAAGGAATCACCAGCATCGAAACAAGAAAAGCTGCCCCGCTGATGGCAGCCACTGCCAACTGGGCGACTGGGCTTACAGGATCCATGGCCGTCATTTCACTGCCTATTAAGAGTACACCAAGTTATCGCTCATGGCCCCAGCAGCCGCTGCGGTGCTGCTGCAGCCCAGCCACGATCGGCCAGTCGGGTCAGGATTCAAACGCAGACAGGACTTTGAGGGGTTGACAGTCTCCACCCACCCGCCCCGGCCCCTGCGCCGAGGTGCCCCCCGGGCCCGCCCGGGGACCGCAGATAAACTGAGAAAGAGAGGAAAACTTGGATGAGCCGCCCCAGATGAACCGCCCCAGAGGATGAATCGCTACGACGCGCTGGCGGACCTGTGGCGACTGCAGAGCAACAGGACTGACGAGCTCCAGGAAACCCTCCGCACCCATTCCTATCTTCTGCTCACCGAGTTGGCGACAGAGCTTGGGGTGGAGGCGAAAACCTGGAAGGAGCAGAAGAATCCCTTCCATCGCCGCTATGTGGAGTACCGGCTCTCCCCCTTTCCCGGCTTGGAAGGGGAGACCCGGATCGACCGGTACACCCCCAAAGGCGAGCTGGAGTTCGCCTTTGTCCTGACCTTTGACCATGGCGAAGATCACTTCCCAAAGACCCGTTTCCTGCTGCCCCTGGCCACCCGCACCTACAGGCAGCATCCCCAGTACTGCCTGTGGGACCCCCTCCAGGCAGCTCCGCTGGAAGGCTTTCTCTGGGTGGCTACCCGACCAGCCGTCATCCAGGACATCGTCGCCGTCCTGGATCGGGAGCTGGCGATCGATCCCTTTGAGGGGCCACCCCTTCCACCAAGGCTTGCTTGCCTCTGATCAGCGGGAATGCGTCTGCTGGGCCGTTCAGGCCAGCACCGGGAAGCACCCCCGCAGGCCACTGACGAGCATCTGCACAGCGATGGCACTCAGCAGCAGGCCCATCAAGCGGCTGATCACCTTTTCCTGCAGCTCCCCAAGGGCCTGACGCAGGGGCATCGAAGCGATCAGTAACAAGTAAATGACGATGGCCAGCAGGCCGATCACGGCACTGAGGGCCGCCTTGCCCTGCCAGGCCGAAGGGGCATCGGCCACCACCAGGGAAATCGCCCCGGGGCCCGCCAGCAGGGGCAGGCCGATCGGCACCACGCCAGCGCTGTCTTCGGTGCCGTCCAGCGAACCATGGCTCACTTCGCGCCCATCGATCAGGCGCAGCCCGATGGGCAGCAGGATCAGCCCCCCGGCCACCCGGAACGCCTCCAACGTGATGCCGAACAGGTCGAGCAGGGCCTGGCCCCACCAACAGGCGGCGATCAGGGCACAGAGAAAGGTGAACACCGCCAGGCGGCTGATCCGGCGGATACGGACGGGATTGCCCCGCCCGGCCTCCACCACCACCGGCAGCAGACCGATGGGCGAGCTGATCGCCAGCAGACCGACAGCCGTATTGATCAGGGACATGGCGGCCCCGGGGGCGCCGGGATATCAGTGTTCATCATCGGAGCCCTGGGTGTACCCCCACGATCGGACACATCCGGTCATCACCCCATGGCTTCGGTCCCATTGCAGCGGTGGCGAGCGCCGATTGACTGGAGGGCCCTCAACGCTCGACCCATGACCATCACTCGAGCCCGGCTTCGCCGGCGAACCGCCCAGGCCACGCCACTGTTGCTGGCCCTGCTGCTTCCCGCACCGGCGACGGCCACCACTTACCAGGCCCTCTGCGGCAACAACCCCTGCAGCATCAACCTCGATGCCAACGGACTCGGGGGCAGGAACAACTTCATTCCCATCGGCCGGATTGCCCGCTGGTATGCCGGCGGACAGGAGACCTACGACAGCACCCACGGCACCGTGGGAGCCGTGGGTGGCGGTACCGCCGGGGCCATCGCCGGTGGCCTGCTGCTGGGTCCGATTGGTCTGGTGGGGGGCCTGGTGGGCGGCGCCCTGGCCGGATCCAAGGCGGGCAAGGCCGCTGATCTCCACTTTTCGGTGGTGGGCTACGACAGCGCCGGCGACAAGACCACACTCAACTTCCGCTTCGTCAATTCCAGGCCCGCCAACCAACTGAAACAGGAATTGGCGGTGCTGACGGGTCTGGCCATGGGCGAAACGCGCTCCCTCGCTGAACTGCAGCGTCGCGGCGACCCCCTTCCCCAACGACTCGGCACCGGGCCCTCGCCTCAGTCGATTCCATCCCAGTCCTACGTGGCGCCCTCCCGTTACCGCTGAGCCTCGTCAGCCAGCCGGTCCAGGGCGGCCTGCATGGTGTCCGTCACCCGCCGGTAGCACTGCTGCACATAGGCCCGATCGCGGCTGGCGGCATGGCCGCTGCGCTCGAAGCGAATCGGCGGGCACACCCGCGTGCGGATCCGCACCGGCAGGGGCAGGTTGAGCAGCGGCCCCAGGGCCAGCCCCCAGGGAAGGCCCAGATAGAGGGGCATCACCTCAGGATCAATGCCAAAGAGCCAGGGCATGCCCCGCTCATGCAGGGCCCGGAACAGGGGATAGAAATCCTCCAGCACCACCAGCGTGTCGTGGGCCCCCCAGGAAATCAGGGGCATGATCGGCAGGTTGTGCCAGATCGCCAGGCGCAGAAAGCCGGTACGACCGGCGAAATGGATGCGGCCCCGGTCCCGGTGGGGACGGAATGTGTCCTGACCGCCGCCGGGATACACCAGCAGGCTGTGGCCCTGCTCCAGTGCCGCCAGGGCCAGGCGCGGGTGGTAGGGGATAGCGCCGGTGCGGGAGGCCAGATCCGCCAGCGGCGGGTAGCCCAGCCAGACCTTCGGGTGCGCCAGCCCCAGCACCCGGCGCTCCAGCCCGAAACGGCGGAACCAGTCGTACATGACCATGTGCATGTCGGGCGCCGCCAGGCCGCCGTTGTGGGTGCCCACGAACAGCACCGGGTCCTCGGCGGGAATGTGCTCCCAGCCATCGGAGACGACACGGAAATAGTGGTGGTAGAGCCAACCCCAGAAGGGCATCAGCTGCTGGATCAGCTGCGGATCCCGGCGTTGCCAGCGGTGCAGCGCGGCCTGGCGGGACACGGGCATGGGCAGGCGGGCTCGCAAGGGCTGGCACGGAGTCTGGCCAGGGGCGGACGGGGCCGCTGGGGCCACCGGAACGCGACCTTGCCCCTCTGTTTCTAGCCTTGGGGTGTCTGGGTGATCGCCCACCGGGGCACCACCACCCTCTCCCTGCTCGCCATGGCCGAACTCACCCTGCTGTTCGATGGTGGCTGCCCCCTTTGCCTGCGGGAAGTCCGGACCCTGCGAAGACGCGATGCCGACAAGGGCCAACTGGCCTTCGTGGACGTCGACGATCCGGGCTACGACCCGGCCCGCTTCGGCGGCATCACCTACGCCGAGGCCATGGGCCGCATGCACGCCATCCGCGCCGATGGCCAGGTGATCAAGGATGTGGAGGTGTTCCGTCAGGCCTATGGGCTGGTGGGTCTGGGCTGGCTCTACTCACCCACCCGCTGGCCCCTGCTGCGGCCGCTGGTGGACAGCCTGTATGGGCTCTGGGCCCGCTGGCGGCTGTTGATCACCGGACGACCCTCGCTTGACAGCCTCTGTCGTGACCGCTGCGCGACCCCCTGACGTTCGCCGTGTGAGGCGTGCCGCTGCACCTCCATGGCCAGCAAAGACCGGGTTGTGGAGTTGCCTGCACAATCCACAAAGAAATTCCGGTAGGACCAATGCCTGGCCCCACCGGAAAAGGATTCCAGGAGAACTTCAACCCTAGAAGTTTCCTTGTTTCGATGATGACAACCGGACACCTGCCCCGGTAGCTGCAACGACCAACCCTCCGAGCGGCGCGCCACTGCGTCGCTGCGGAACGGCAGTGGTGCCTTCGGCATCGAACAGCCCACCGGCGAGCACCTCAGCCACCAGCAACCAGTGGTCAGCGCAGGCCACTTTCTGGCTCACCCGGGCCTCCAGCCAGGCCAGGGCATCCCCGAGCAGCGGCTGGCCGGCCGGGCCCTGCTGCGGATCCAGATCAGCCAGCCGGCCAGGGGCCGGGGGCATCGGGCAGAGCAAGGGTTTGAGGAGCCGGTTCTCCCGGCCGGCCGCGAGAACGTTGAGGGCAAAGAGATCGCCCACCTCCAGCAGCTCGGCCAGGGGCTGGTCCCGGCCCACCGACAGGCTGACGGCCGGAGGGCTGAAACCGGCCTGGCTCACCCAGCTGGCCACCATGGCCCCCTCGATGGCCGTTTCCCCAGAACCGCGGCGCAGGCTGAGCACGCAGAGGGACCCGACCACCCGGCCAAGCGCCCTCAGGGCCGGCAGGCTGCGGCTCTCCTGGAGGCCACCGCCCGTGGCCGCACGCCTGGCCCGGCCCTGGGCGGCCAGCATCTGCCTGCCGAGGGCGGCACCCTGCGCCACCAACTGGGCCAGCATCGCCGCATCGGGGCTGAATTTGACCCGGATCGGATCGAAGGCCAGGGTGAAGCCCCCATCGCGCAGCTTGGAGGCCAGCAGATCGATCGCCTCCCCGCTCCAGCCGTAGCTGCCGAACACCCCCACCGGACGGTTGCGGTCCCCTTCGGCCAGCACCGTGCCGAGGGCCGAGATAATCGGGGTGGGGGCATGGCCCCCCAGGGTGGGAGAGCCGATCAGCACGCCATCGCTGCAACGGATGGCCGCCACCAGTTGCTCACTGCTGGCGAACTCGCAGTTGAGGCTTTCCACCCGCACACCGCTGCCGGTGAGGCCGCGGGCCAGGGCGTCGGCGATGGCGGCCGTGTTGCCGTAGGCACTGGCATAGAGGAGCGCCAGCGAGCGGCTGGCCTGCTCCTGCCCCCGACCCCAGCGGCGATAGTCGGCCACCAGGCTCCGCCAGCTCTGGTCCACAGCCGGTCCATGGCCTGGAGCAATCGTGCGGATCGGCAGGTCCTCGATGCGATCGAGCACCATCTCCACCTGCCGGGCCATCGGCGCCATCAGGCAGTCGTGGAAGTGACGGCGGTCCTGCTCGGTGTCGCTGCGGGTGGATTCCGCGAAGGTCTCGCTGCAGAGATGGGCCGAGAAGACCTTGCTGCTCATCAGCAAGCCCGTGGTTTCCTCGAAGGCGATCAGGCCCCCCGGCCAGCGGGGCG
Organism: Cyanobacteriota bacterium; assembly: GCA_038324725.1. Taxonomy (GTDB): domain Bacteria; phylum Cyanobacteriota; class Cyanobacteriia; order PCC-6307; family Cyanobiaceae; genus Cyanobium. The sequence goes on from JBBQIH010000013.1 coordinate 12,563, forward strand.
TGGGGGCTGGGATCAGGCGCAGCCGGAATCCATGGCCCAGCTCACGGATGTGCTCACCACGGATCACCTCCATCGGCGGCAGGGGCGGCGGTGGATCGGCCGCCCCCCCACCGGAGGGATCGGAATGGCGCCCCCAGAGATCCCGAAGCACCCGTGCGCCCGCATTGGAGGCGATCAGCCGCAAGCCCGGCCAGTGGCTGGCCAGCTGGTGCAGCAGCAACACCCGGTTGGGATTGACGACGCCCACGACGACGGCCAGGGGAGCCTCCCTCTCCACCAGCAGACGCAGCACTTCCAGATAGGGGCCCGAGAACGTGGCGCCGGGGGGATGCACCAGCAGCGGAGCCACAGGCTCCCCGGCCACGGAGGTGCCGGCTTCGAACAGGAAGCTGTTGGCGCAGGTGCCCCGCTCCAGCCCGTACTCCAGCTCGAAGCGCAACCGGCGGGGGCTCAGACCCCGCAGGCAGGTGAGGCCCGGCCCGATCGGCAGCAGAATGATCCGGCGCCCATCGGTGAGGGGCGGGTCGAGGGATGCGAGGGTCATGGGAAGGGGCCTCAGTAGTGGTTGCCGAATTTGCGGTGATGGACGGCCGTGGCGGCCTCGGTATCGGAGACGCTGCCCTCCTCCACCTCGGCCACGACGATCCAGTGGTCGGCGGTCTCAAGCCGCTGGGTGACCCGGCAGCCCAGGTAGGCCAGGGCATCCCCCAGCACCGGCCCCCCTGCCGCCACCCCCTTCAGCACGGGGATGCCGGCGAAGCGATCGGCCCCAGGCGGGAAGCGGCGCAGGAAGTGGCGCAGCAGGGGCTGGTGGTTGTCCTGGCGCAGCACGTTGAGCACGAAGCGATCGTCCACCTGCAGCAGGGCCTCGATGGCCCGCTCCCTGGCGACGGCGACCGTGAGGGAAGGAGGCTCGTAGCTGGCCTGGCTCACCCAGCTGGCCACCATGGCCCCGCTGCGCCCCTGCTGGGCGGCCGTGACCACGTAGAGGCCACCGCTGAGGCGACCCAGGGCACGGTCGAGATCGCCATCGAGGGCCTTCATGGCGGCGATGGTGCGTTCGCGGGTGAGCAGCAGTCCCAGGTCGGTGCCGGCTTCCTCGCAACGCTGCACATCAGCGGCGTCTGGCACCTGGGCCAGGCGGAGCGGTGCGAACCCCTCGGGCTGGCCCAGGGACCGCAGGCGGCTGGCGAGGCCGTAAAGCGGTTCATCCTGGCGACCCAGGGCCTCATAGCAGCCCACCCACTGGGCCGGGCGCAGGGCGGCCAGCACGGTGCCGATCGCCGCCTGGAGATCGGGTTCGGGATCCAGCGGCCAGGTGGGCACCACCACCGCCTCGGCTTCCCCGATCAGGGCCGCCAGTTCCTGAACATCGGTGCAACGCAAATCCACCATCTGGACCTGAGCCCCGGACTTGCCGATGCCCCGGGCAATGGCCTGGCTGATCCGGTCGCAGAAGCCGTACTGACTGAGATAACAGACCGCGGCGTAGGTCTCGCCCGCGCTGCGAGCCTGGCTCCAGTCGCGGTAGTCCCCCAACCAGTGGCCGATGTGGTGCCGGAGCAGGGGGCCATGGCCCGTGGCGATCGTGGTGACCGGTGGCAGGACTTCCAGCCGCTTGAGCGCCTGCAGCACACTGCGGGCGTTGGGACCCATCAGGCAGTCGTAATAGAAACGAAAGTCGGGAGCGATCCCGCCGGGGTCGGTATCGAAGAGGTCTTCGGAGCAGTAGTGAAGCCCGAAGGCATCGCAGGTGAACAGGGTGCCGGTGCCGTGGTCGAAGCTGAAGATCGTGTCGGGCCAATGCAGATTCGGCGCACTCAGAAACTCCAGCTCATGCTTGACGCCGGACTCCGGATTCCTGCCCAGGTCCAGCCGCTCGCCGCTCTTCACCACCCGGCGGCGAAACGGGCGGTGCAACTGGTGCTCCAGGAACTGGATCGCCAGCTTCGAGCCGATGATCTCGATCTCCGGATGACGATCCAGCACATCAGCAATCAGGCCTGAATGATCCGGCTCGGTATGGGAAACGACCAGGTGATCGATGCGGCGTGGATCCATGCGGGACTGCAGCAAGTCCAGCCACAGCTGACGGAACTTGGCATGGCTGGTATCCACCAGGGCCCAGCGCTCGCCACCGACGAGAAAGGCGTTGTAGGTGGTGCCGTTACGAAGGCCGAACTCGATGTCGAACCGGCTGCGATCCCAGTCGAGGGACCGCAGGGCGGTGGTATCCGCAGCCACCTGCTCGCATTGCAGAGAAAGACGGCCGAGTGGAGCCTCCCCAGGAGGTTGAAGTGAGCTGGATCGTTGCTTCTCTGCCTGCTGCAGCAGGCTTTCAACCTGGATAGATCCGGAGTTTGCAGTGGTAGGCATCGGATCGAAACTCCCGTCAATGGGTGGAGACAGTTGACGCTAAGGAGTGTTGCTGATGGCTGGGCACTTCAGCCGATAGGCGTTGTTGATCGGGCCCATAACCGTTCCCGGGGATCGAGCCAAGGGAGTCGTTCAGGGATTACACCATGGGCAATACACCATGGGCAATCGCCCGGATCGGCCCATGGCCGTCCGTCCGCCCGGGGCTTCTCCTCCCGGTGGTCGCAGGCGACGCATCCACACCTCGGCACGGAGATTCTTTGTGGGCTGACCACACCAACCGCAGGGCAGGGCAGGCCAGCCACCCTTTCAACCAGGCCCCAGGCGTGTGGGGTTGCAGTGGGCCCGCATGTCGGTTTCCAGCCAGGCCTACCCATCGGCGGATGCATCGGCACAGCGCCCCAGCGCATCCAGCAACGTCCCGACATCCCGGATTCCTTTGATCAACGGATCGGCCCCGGAGCTCTCGCCCCGGTGGGGACGGGCGATCAGGGCATGGGAAGGGAACCCCACTCGCCCCAGCCAGTCCTCGATGTCGTCGTCTGGCGACACCACCCGATGATCGAAATTGGTGCGCGCGCCTGTCCACGAAGGTGAGCCATTCGAAGCCAGCCGCCAGCCAGGGACAAGCGGGATGGGGGCCGAAGCTGCCCTCGCTGGCGAGCCCCATATCCAACCCCATCAGGTCCATGCCGGCTTCCGCCATGCGTCGGCAGGTTTCTCGCGCCTCAGCGGGACGGGGCCGCTCGCCGCTGAAGGCCCCCAGCAGGTCCGTGTCGAAGCCGCTCGCTGGCCACCACAACCGTGAGGGCCAGGGCCAGGCGGAACGGCCTGGCCAGCACCCTCTCCTTGCCAAGACAGGTGGCCAGGCTGACCCGGCGCCCTGCCAAGGGTCCACGCTCATGGGAGGCCGGGGAAACCATCACATCACGGCGACGCTGAAGGGAACAAGCGGCGATGAGCCAGGCCGATCACCCTGGCTTATCGCCTGGATTGGTAATCCTGGGCTTTGGTATCACCCATAGGCCGAAATCAGTCATTAATGTTCCCGGACTCCTACACAGATCCCCTGGATTCGCCATGACGCTACGCCGATCAAAGCCGTGGATCAGGGCTTTAGGGGCGATCACCGGACCAGCCAGCCATCTTTTCCCCTTTCTCTGATCTGACCCAAGAGACACTGCCCACGCCCCTGCCGTCGGACCGCCCGGACGGTCCGAGGCGATGGATAACCGGAAGGCCGTCGTTGATGAAGGCCCATTCCGCTCCGTCATGATCCCCAAAGCCATTTCCCGTGCCATGTCCTTCACCATGCCCGCCAGAACGCTGCGCCTCAACCTGCGCGCCGATGATCACCTGCCAGCGGACTTGAGCTGGCGCATCGACGACGGCTACATCCGCGCCAACACCTGGAACGAAGAAGGGGAATCGATCACGCTCGGCATCTGGGGTCCCGGGGAACTGATCACCCCTAACGGATGTGAGATACGGCCCTATGAGCTCATCTCACTCACCAGGGTTCGTGTGGAGGAATGGGAGCCGAGTGACAGCGAGGTTCTTGACTTCCTGCGCGACCAGATCACCCAGACCACCCTCCTACTTCAGATCCACCGGATCAGGCCCGCCGATGCACGCCTGCTTCGATTGCTGCATTGGATTGGGGCACGCTTCGGTCGGGTGAGCAGCAGCGGCACCACCCTCTCCCTGGAGGACATGAACCTGACCCATCGTCAGCTCGCCGACATCGCCGGCATGACCAGGGTCACGGTGACCAAAGCACTCACCCGTTTTCGCAGCCAGGGTCTGGTGGTCAAAGTCAGCGAAGCCGATCTGCTGTTACCTCACACCGACTGCGTCAGGACCGTTCCTTCAGCCCAAGCCACGCTCCCCCTGTCTTCCCTGCCCTTCCCGAGAACCCTTCGCCATGAACCACCAGCCCACCAGAACGCAGGCTTCCGAACACCTTGAGGCCATCCCCTGGTATCAGCAGTTGCGCCGCGTCCAGATCGTCCAGTCCCTT
>JBBQIH010000014.1:0-16863 GCA_038324725.1 Cyanobacteriota bacterium
ACGGTGCGGCGCAGCTGCCGGTGCAGGCGGGTGCCGTCCACCCCCTCCACCGTGACACTGAGGCTGTGGGGGAGGGTATGGAGTGGGTGGCCGTTGCGGCGCACACCGCCGAGGGCGTCCAGCTCTTCCCACAGCCGGTCGCGCAGGGCCCCGAGGCGTTCGCCCCGCTCCTGGCGGTCGGCCAGGGCGCCGGCCACGGCGGCGCCGAGGCCCACGATCAGGGGCACCGGCAGGGTGCCGCCCCGCAGGCCGCCCTCCTGGCCGCCGCCGAGCTGCTGGGGGGCCAGGGGCACCCCCGGGCGCCGCAGCAGGGCGCCGACACCCTTGGGGCCATAGAACTTGTGGCCGCTGAGGCTGAGCAGGTCGATGCCGAGGTCGGCCATGGCCAGGGGGATGTGGCCCACCGCCTGGGCGGCGTCGCAGTGGAACAGCACCCCCCGCTCGCGGCAGAGGGCGCCGATGCCGGCCAGGGGCTGCAGCACGCCGATCTCGTTGTTCGCCGCCATCACCGACAGCAGCAGGGTGTCGGGGCCCAGGGCCTCGGCGAGCCGCTCGGGGGCGACCAGGCCATCAGCCCCCACCGGCAGCACGGTGAGCGGAAAGCCGTGGCGCTCCAGCCAGGCCAGCGGCTCCAGCACGGCCCGATGCTCGCTGGCCAGGGTCACCAGCCGGCGGCGGGGCTCCCGCCGCTCCAGGGCGGCCTCGGCCACCCCGCGCAGGGCCAGGTTGTTGGCTTCGGTGGCGCCGCTGGTGAAGATGACCGCGTCGCTGCCCATGCCCAGAGCCTGGGCCACCCGGTCCCGGGCGATGTCCACGGCCGCCCCCGCTTCCAGGGCCGGCCGGTACAGGCGGCTGGAGGGATTGGCGGCGTTCTGGGTCCACCAGGGCGCCATCGCCGCCAGAACCGCCGGATCGCACGGGGTGCTCGCGTGGTGGTCGAGGTAGGTCAGCATGGGGGCATGCTGAACCGTCCCCGCTCCTCCGGTGCCCTCCCCCTGCGTCTGGGGGCTGCGCTGCGCCGGGCCTTGCTGGTGGCGGTCACCATGCCGTTGGTCTCCGTGACGCTGGCCTGGCCTGCAGCGGCCCAGGACGACTCCCGCAGCAATGCGGAGAGCCGCCCGAAGGGGTTCAAGGTGCTGCTGGACCGGGTGACCCACCGGGGTCGGGAGGTGGTGGGCATTTACGGCGTGGTCAGTGAACCCAACCAGCCGGGTATGTGGCGCGTGCAGGTGTGGGAGGAGCTCGATGACCGGGTCACCGTCGCCACCGACAAGATCGGTTGCAGCCTCACCAACCCCCTGAGGATCACCGGCACCTCGCGCCGGCTGATCATTCGTGAGCTCAATCCCGGCGGTGTGATCACCCCGGCCAATCGCCTCGACCACCTCATGTGGTGGGCCGTCTGCGTGCCCGCCCAGGCCGGCAAGGATCCCGCCACCCTCGGCCCCCTGGCCCTCCAGCTCGGCTACAGCGGTCGGTTACCCGAACGTGAACAGGTGGTGCTTGGTCCCGGTCGATAGATTTGCCCCATGAGCCAAGACCCTTCCGCCGCCGCCGACCCCATCTCCGAGCCGTCCGGGACGGAGCAGGCCCCCGAAGCCGCCGCCAGCACCCCGGTGCGGCTGCTGCTGGTGGACGACGAGCCCGGACTGCGCACGGCGGTCAAGGCTTACCTGGAAGACGAGGGGTTTGCCGTCACCACAGCCAACGACGGCGAGGAGGGCTGGACGGCGGCCCAGGCCCAGATGCCCGATGTGGTGATCACCGACGTGATGATGCCCCGCTGCGACGGCTATGGCCTCCTGAAGCGGCTGCGGGCCGATGAGCGGCTCGGCGGCACGCCGGTGATCTTTCTCACCGCCAAAGGCATGACGGCCGACCGCATCGCCGGTTTCCAGGCCGGCGCCGATGACTACATCCCCAAGCCGTTCGACCCGGATGAACTGGTGGCCCGGGTGCGCAACGTGGTGCGCCGCCAGGAGCGGCTGCTGGCGGAGGCGGCCCGCTTCGCCGATGCCGACATCGGTGCTATGGCCCGCCAGATCACCGAGATCCGTTCCATGCTGGGCGGCGGTGGCGCCAGCGGTGCTGGCGGCAGTGCCCGCAAGCCCGTCACCGATGTCAAGCTCGATTTCACACCCCGCGAGGCCAGCGTCCTTCAGCTGGTGGCGGAGGGAATGATGAACAAGGAGATCGCCCGCCGGCTGGAAACCTCGATTCGCAATGTGGAGAAGTACGTGAGCCGGCTGTTCATCAAGACCGGCACCGCCAGCCGCACCGAGCTGGTGCGTTTCGCCCTCGAGCATGGGCTGGTGGATTGAAGCCCGCCATCCCCCACCGCTGAGCCTGCCGCCGGGCTGGCTGCCGGCCCAGCGCAATGGCGGCTGGGCCTACCGCGACCGCATCCCCCCCGCCGGAGCCGGGATGGGGATCGTGGCCTATTACGCCGGCCGTTATCCCCACTCCGGAGCGGCCGAATGGCAACGGCGCCTCGACGCCGGCGAGATCAGCTGCAACGGCGAGCCACTGTCGGCCGATGCGGTGCTGGCCGCGGGCGACCGGCTGCTCTGGCGGCGTCCCCCCTGGCAGGAGCCCGCCGTGCCGGCGGGTTGGGGGGTGATCCATGACGACGGCGATCTGCTGGTGATCGACAAGCCCAGCGGCCTACCGGTGCTGCCAGCGGGTGGCTTCCTGGAGCACACTGTGCTGCGGCTGCTGGAGCGCCGCCATGGCGACGACCCTGCCGGTCTGCCGCGGCCGGTGCACCGCCTGGGGCGCTTCACCTCCGGCCTGCTGGTCTGCGCCCGCCGGCCGGCCAGCCGCGCCTGGCTGAGCGCCCAGCTGCGCGAGAGCACGGGTTCGCTGGCCAGCGGCTGCGGCGGTGGCGGGGGTGGTGGGGCCCCACCCTTCCGCAAGCACTACCGGGCCCTGCTGATGCCCGGTCGGCTGGCGTTGGCGGCCGGCGACAGCCTGGCGATCACCACAGCGATCGGCCGGCGGCCCCACCCGCCGCTCGGGGAGATCTGGTGTGCGGCCTCGGTCGGCGATCCGGCCGCCCTGCCGGCCCGCAGCCAGCTCACCCTGCTGGAGCGCGGCAGCGCGGGGGATCTGGTGGACGTGGCGATCGCCACGGGCCGGCCCCATCAGATCCGCATCCACTGCGCCGCCATCGGGGCGCCGCTGCGGGGGGATCCGCTGTACCTGCCGGGGGGACGGGCCCGGCCCGGGGGGCTGCCGGGCGAGGGTGGCTACCGGCTCCAGGCCAGCTGGTTGCGGCTTCAACCCCCCGATGGATCGGTCCTGGAGCTGCAGGCCCCATTGGCGCAGGACCTGGGTTGATGGGCGCCGTTCTGTGCCGCTGGAAGGCGGGCCCGCAGACCTGTGGGGCCGGTGAAGGGCTGTTTGATCCTTACCTGTACAGGCTGTACAGAATCAGGCACGCCCATCAGGGAAGCCCCGCACCACGTCCGCCGCCGCCGCCCGGGCGAGGCAGCGCTCCAACAGTCCCGCAGGGGCGAGAGGCAGCCTGCCGTCTGGGTAAGGCGGCGACCCGGAGCTGATCAGGCCGGTTCGTGCTCGAACACGATCAGCCGCGAGAAATAGAAGGGGGCCTGGTTGAGGCTGCGGTGGAGCGGGCGGAAGCCGGCGGCGGCCGCGGCCGCCACGATTCCATCTTCGCGCAGCGTGTAAGCGCGGGTGGTCTTGCTCGGCCCGGGGAACAGCTGGCCGATCTGCTTGAGCACCGCCAGCAGCGGCGTGTAGGGGGCGAAGCTGACGATCAGCTGCCGCTCGGCCATCGCCGCCAGGTGCCGCACCATCGCTTCGGCGGCCGCCTGGGGGTAGTGGATGAACACGTCCAGGCAGATCACCGTGTCGTAGCGACCCTGGAGGCTTTCCAGATCGGAGGCGCTGAAGCTCAGCCGCTCGGAAGCCAGACCGGCCTCGGCGGCGCGGCGGCTGGCCTCGGCCACCATGGCCGCCGAGAGGTCACTGGCGGCGATCGAGCCGGCCCCGAGGGCCGCCAGGGGCAGGCTGAGGCTGCCGACCCCGCAGCCGGCATCACAGAAGCTGCGGCTCGACAGATCGCCTTGCTGCTGCAGCCAGGCCAGCACCGCATCCACCGTCTTCTGGTGGCCGAGGCGGATGTTGCGCTGGACCCGGTTCACCTCCTCGCTGTCGCTGTAGATGCGGTTCCAGCGCTCGAAGCCTGTGCTTTCGAAGTACGCCTGCACCTCGGCCTTCTCGGCCAGCGTCTCAGCCTGTGCCTCGGCTGACGCGGGGGGTTGCAGTTCCGGGGGCATGGGGCGCAGGGCCGTTCGGGTGGGGCGGATCCTAGGGAGTTGGGGCCAAGGCCACCCCTAGGGCTCGCCAGACGCCGTGTCCGGGCGCCGCCAGCGCAGGCTGCCGTCCGCTGTGCTCCAGCGCAGGGTGTCCCCCAGGGGCCTCCCCAGCAGCAGCTGCTCCAGCGGCCGCCGCTCCCCCAGCAGGCGCCGGGGGGCGAGGGTGGCGGCGGCGATCGAAGCTGGCACCAGGCCGCTCCAGCCGGCCAGCCGCCGCACCCCCTCCAGCAGCGGCAGGGTGACCCCGGCCAGGGTGCCGTCCTCCAGTCTGCAGCTGCCGTCCTGCACCAGCAGGAGCCGTTCGTCCCAGCGGTGGCTGCCGTCGGCGAGTCCGTAGGGAGCCAGGGCATCGCTGACGATCACCAGTTGGCGGGGCGCCAGCCGCTGCAGCAGCACCGCCACGGTCGGAGCCACGTGGACGCCGTCGGCAATCAGCCCAAGGGCCACTTCCCCCTGGAGCAACGCCGCCCCGACGGGCCCCGGGGCGCGGTGGTGCAACCCGGCCATGGCGTTGAAGCTGTGGGTGAGCATCCCCACCCCCCTCCCGAAGGACTGCCTGGCCTGCTCCTCATTGGCGCCGCTGTGGCCCAGGCTCACCACGACGCCGGCGGCGCGCAGGTCGTCGATCACCTCGGTGGCGCCCTCCAGTTCCGGCGCCAGGGTCACCAGGGCGACATCGGCCTCGGGGCCCGCTTGAAAACCGGCGATCAGGCTGTCGAGAGCAGCCCGGCTGGGGGCCTGCAGGTGTTGGGCCGGGTGGGCGCCGCGGCGCTCCGGCGCCAGGAACGGCCCCTCCAGATGGGCGCCAAGCAGCCGGCAGTGCCCCGGCCGGTGCCGGCGGCGGGCCTCGGCCAGTACCGCCAGGGCCTGGCGCAGGGCCTGCGGGGCGCAGGTCACCAGGGTGGGGCAGATGGCTTCCACCCCATCCCGCCAGAGCAGCTCCAGCAGCGCATGCAGGCGGGGCAGATCCTCGTGGGCCAGTTCGGGGAAGGCCAGGCCCAGGCCGCCGTTGATCTGCAGGTCCACCCCCCCCGGGGACAGCCAGTCGCCGCCCCAGTCCTCGCCGGCGGCCCGGCTCCCCGGCGGCGTCGCCTGCACCCGGGCGATCAGCCCGTCGCCGTCGACAGCGACCCGCCAGCCCCCCCCCGGCCTGTGCCCCTCTGCCTCGCCGCAGGCCAGGTCATCGCCCGCCAGTCGCAGGTTGGTCAGCCAACGCATCCGGGCAGCCGCGGGACGGGACAATGCCATTCTCGCCGTCCCTGCCCCATGGATCCCACCCCTGCCGCTTCCGTGCCCGCCCCACCGCCCCGGGTCGCGGTCGTGATGGGCAGTGATTCCGACCTGCCGACGCTGGAGCCGGCCGTGCGGATCCTGGAGCAGCTGGGGGTGGCCAGCGAGGTGCGGGTGCTCTCGGCCCATCGCACCCCATGGGTGATGGCGGCTTTCGCCGAGGCGGCGGCCTCCCGTGGCTTTCGGGTGATCATCGCCGGTGCCGGCGGCGCCGCCCACCTGCCTGGCATGGTGGCGGCCTTCTGCTTGCTGCCGGTGATCGGCGTGCCCGTGCGCAGCCAGGCCCTTTCCGGCATGGATTCCCTGCACTCCATTGTGCAGATGCCGGCGGGTGTCCCGGTGGCCACGGTGGCCATCGGCGGCGGCCTCAACGCCGGCCTGCTGGCGGCCTCGATCCTGGCCATCGCCGATCCGGTGCTCGCCGAAGCCCTGGAGGCCTACCGGCGCGGACTGCATGATCAGGTGGTGGCCAAGGATGCGCGCCTGCAGGCCCTGGGCAGCGCCGCCTACCTGGAGGCCATGGGCCAGGGGTGAAGCGCTGGCCGTTGCCGGCCCGACAGGCCAAGCTGAGCAGCGTTCGCTGATTCACCGGGGCCGTGCCCGGCTCCCGCTGATGCTTGAGCGGCTGGTGCTGCCCCCCTGGCTGCGGTTCTCCCTGGCCCTGCCCCTGCTGGTGCTCAACCTGTGGGTGCTGCGCCAGTTGCTGGTGCCCCTGGCGCCCTTCCCGGCCCTGTTCCTGACGGCCGCCCTGCTGGCGTTCCTGCTCGATATCCCCAGCCGCTGGCTGATCCAGCGCGGTCTGCCGCGGCCACTGGCCCTGGTGCTGGTCCTGGGGCTGAGCCTTTCGGTGGTAGTGCTCGCGGCCTTGGTGCTGGTGCCCCGGCTGGTGGAGCAGCTCGGTGACCTGGTTCTGGCCCTGCCCAGCTGGCTGGCCCAGGGGGAAACCCTGCTGGGCCAGCTGCAGAGCTGGGCCACCGAGCGGGGGCTGCCCACCGACTTCGGAGGGCTCAGCAGCGATCTGATCACCCGCACCAGCAAGCTCGCCTCCCAGCTCAGCCAGCAGGTGCTGGGGATCCTGGGGGCCACGGTGGGCATCACCGTCAACACGGTGATCGTCCTGGTGCTGGCGGTGTTCCTGCTGCTGGGGGGCGAAGGCATCGCCAGGGGGCTGGTGGAGTGGCTGCCGAGCGGCACCCGCTCCCTGGTGCTCAGCACCCTCGACCGCACCTTCCGGGGCTACTTCGCTGGCCAGGTGGTGCTGGCCCTGATCCTCAGTGGCGCCCAGAGTCTGGTGTTCACCCTGCTCGGGATTCCTTATGGGGTGCTGTTCGCGGTGGCGATCGGCTTCACCACCCTGATTCCTTACGCCAGTGCCCTCACCATCGTGGGGGTGAGCGTGTTGCTGGCGCTCCAGGATCCGCGTACCGGCCTGGAGGTGCTGGCGGTGGCGATCACCGTCGGCCAGGTGGTCGACCAGGTGATCCAGCCACGGTTGATGGGGTCGATCGTGGGACTGCAGCCGGCCTGGCTGCTGATCAGCCTGCCGATCGGCGCCCGGCTTGGGGGGCTGCTGGGGCTGGGGGAACTGCTGGGCCTGCTGCTGGCTGTGCCAGTCGCCAGCTGCTCCAAGACCTTCCTCGATGCCTGGGCCCTGCGCCTGAGGGCAGAGCCATTCAGGGCTCTGCCGGAGCCGGAATGATGCCGCGCCGCTCCAGTTCGGCCATCACCTGGGCCACCGAGTCGTCGAGGCTCTGCTCGCCGGTGGCCACCCGCAGCTCGGGGGACTCGGGGGCCTCATAGGGACTCGAGATACCGGTGAATTCCTTGATCTCCCCGGCCCTGGCCTTGGCGTAGAGCCCCTTGGTGTCCCGTTGTTCGCAGACCTCCAGGTCGGCGGCGCAATGGATTTCCAGGAAATCGCCCGACTCCACCAGGTCGCGGGCCCGTTGGCGGTCGGCCTGGAAGGGGGAGACGAAGGCGGTGAGCACCACCACGCCGGCATCCACGAACAGCTTCGCCACCTCACCGATCCGGCGGATGTTCTCCTCGCGATCGGCGTCGGAGAAGCCCAGATCGCTGCATAACCCATGGCGCACGTTGTCGCCATCGAGCACATAACAGGCCAGCCCCTGCTCAAACAAGGCCGAGTTCACGGCATTGGCCAGGGTGCTCTTGCCCGCTCCCGAGAGCCCCGTGAACCAAAGGATGGCGCTGCGGTGGCCCCGCTGGTGGGCCCGGGCGCCGCGGCTCACGGTGGAGTGGTGCCAGACGATGTTGGTGGCCTTGGCGGCTGCACCCGCTGTGCCGGACTCCGTGCTGCTGGCTGGGGAGGGCGAGGTCATCTCGGGCACGGAACGAACAGGAGCTTTGGCCCGCATTCTCACCTACCCCCCCGCCTGCTTCGGGCGGTAGCCGTCCTGCTCCAGGGCGGCGAGGGCCGCCGCCACATGGTCGCCCTGCAGTTCGATGACCCCGTCCTTGAAGGTGCCGCCGCTGCCGGTGCCGGCCTTCAGCCGCTTGAGCAGCTGGCGGGCCTCCGCCTCCGGGGCCACCAGCCCCGTGATCGTGGTGACGAGTTTGCCCCCTTTGCCCGCCTTGGTGCGCTGCACGCGCACCCTCTGGAGGCCCTTGGGCGGCTGGGCCGATGGTGGCTCAGGCCGCTGCAGGCTTTCCGACCCGCTGAACTCCGTCCAGCCGCCCTTAGGCATGGAGCCGCCCCCCCCTGATGGAGTGCTGCATGGGATGGCCGGCGGCGGCGGCCAGCTTCAAGGGCAAGGATCTGGGGCGCATTGTTTCTGGCAGGGACAGCCGTTCGCCCACGGCCTCACCATCATCCCTGGGGCGGAAGCCGCCTCAGGGAGTCAATCGGGGCCGCCAGCACGGGGCACACGAGCTTCTGGGCTGGCACTGCCGCTGTCAGGGCTCGTCCCAGCAGCCCTGGATGGTGCCTCCCTAGTGTGTATCACCCCCTTTCGCACCGCCGGTGACCAGCACCGTCCCTTCCCGCCGCGTCGATCCCGCCGAGCTGCAGCCGTCGGTCCGCCCGGATGGACTGGGCCGTTTCGGTCCCTTCGGAGGTCAGTACGTTCCTGAAACCTTGATGCCCGCCCTGGCGGAGCTGGAGACGGCCGCCGCTGAGGCCTGGGCCGACCCCGCCTTCACCGCCCGGCTTGATCACCTGCTGCGCCATTACGTCGGTCGTCCCACACCGCTGTACGAGGCCGAGCGCCTCACCGCCCACTACCGCCGTCCGGAGGGCGGCCCGCGCCTGTGGCTGAAGCGCGAAGACCTCAACCACACCGGCGCCCACAAGATCAACAACGCCCTGGGCCAGGCCCTGCTGGCGTTGCGGATGGGCAAGCAGCGGATCATCGCCGAGACCGGCGCCGGCCAGCACGGCGTGGCCACGGCCACGGTCTGTGCCCGCTTCGGGCTGGAGTGCGTCATCTACATGGGCGCCGAAGACATGCGCCGCCAGGCCCTCAACGTGTTCCGGATGCGGCTGCTGGGGGCCACGGTTCAGCCGGTCACCGCCGGCAGCGCCACCCTCAAGGACGCCACCAGTGAAGCCATCCGCGACTGGGTCACCAACGTGGAGAGCACCCACTACATCCTCGGTTCGGTGGCCGGCCCGCACCCCTACCCGATGCTGGTGCGCGACTTCCATGCCGTGATCGGCCAGGAAGCCAGGGCCCAGTGCCTGGAGGCCTTCGGTCGGCTGCCGGATGTGCTGATCGCCTGTGTGGGCGGCGGCTCCAATGCCATGGGCCTGTTCCATCCCTTCGTTGAGGATGCCGATGTGCGCCTGATCGGGGTGGAGGCGGCGGGGGAGGGCGTGGCCACCGGTCGCCATGCCGCCACCATCACCGAAGGGCGGGTGGGGGTGTTGCACGGCGCCATGAGCCTGCTGCTGCAGGACGAGGAAGGCCAGGTGCAGGAGGCCCATTCGATCAGCGCTGGCCTCGATTACCCGGGAGTGGGACCGGAGCACAGCTACCTCAAAGGCATCGGCAGGGCCGAGTACGCCGCCGTCACCGACACCCAGGCCCTGGAAGCTCTGCAACGGGTGAGCGAGCTGGAGGGCATCATTCCCGCCCTGGAGACGGCCCACGCCTTCGCCTGGCTCGAATCCCTCTGCCCCACCCTGGCCCCCGGCACCGAAGTGGTGCTCAACCTCTCGGGCCGCGGCGACAAGGACGTCAACACAGTGGCGGAGAAACTGGGCGACGGCCTGGCGGGATAGGTCGCAGCCTGGCTCGCAAGCCCCTGGCTTCAGAGCGGATCCTGCTCCCAGGGGAAACGGGGCAGCTTGTTGAGGCCTTCCTGCATGTGGCGGGCCCACACATCCATGGTGTGCTGGATCTCCGGAGCTTCCTTGTCGAGCTTGAGATGCCGGCCCACCTTGAACTCATCGCGGCGCACCAGGGCGATCTCGAAGGGCGGTCCCACGGTGAGGTTGGAGCGTCGGGTCACGATCTCCGACACCAGGCAGAGCCGCGCCGCATCCTCCAGGGAGAGGTCGGATCGGCCGATGTAATCCAGGGGAGGCTTGCCGTACTTGGTTTCGCCGATCTGCAGGAAGGGCGTGTCGGCGGTGGCCATGATCGCGTTCCCCTGGGGATAGACCATGTAGAGCCCGTGGGGTTGGCCAGCGATCTGGCCGCCGAGGATGAAGCTGGCTTCGCCGCTGGCGCCTGCCTGGCGCAGGTTTGGATTGAACTCCTTCTGGACCATCACGTTGAGCCGGCCGATGTAATCGGCCACCTCAAACAGGTAGCGGGCGGTGAGCATGCTCGGCCCGGCCGGAGGATCCTCCTGGCGACTCCACTGGGGGCTGGGGCCGGCACCGTGGTTCTCGATGTCGCGGCGGATGCGGTTGAGCACGGCCTGGGTGGTGCCCAGATTGCCGGCCGCCATCAGCACGAACAGCCGATCAGGGGCCGGCGTCAGCACATGCATCTTGCTGTAGCTGGAGATGTAATCCACCCCCGCGTTGGTGCGGGAGTCGGAGGCGAACACCAGGCCGCTTTGGAGCAGAAAACCGAGGCAATAGGTCATCAGCTGAGCAGCCTCTCCAGAATCGAGGCCACCGACTGGACCGCCGCGCGGGCGGTGGCATAGGCCATGCGCATCGGTCCCACCAGAGCCACCTGGCCGCGGCCGCCGTGGCCTGTGCGGTAGGAGGCCTGGACCACCGCGCACTGCCCGAGGGCCGCATGAGGATGCTCCGTGCCGATCAAGATGGCGTGGCTGGCGATCGCCTCGGGGTTGCCGCTGAGCCCCAGCAGGGCGCGGGGGCCATGCTCCACCAGCTGCACCACCGGCAGCAGGCTGGAACTGTGGCTGAATTCGGGCTGGGCCAGCAGCCCCCCCAGGCCGGCCGCCACGACGGCGTCGAGCTCCTCGCTGCGAATGCGGCTGTGGCTCTCCAGGGCCTGGCGCAGCAGGCCGCCGCTGCGGCGCAGTTCGGCCGGCAGCCGCTGCCAGGGGATGCGGCCGTCGCCGCCGGCGCGGAGCTGCTGGTTGCACCAGCGCTCCAGGATGGGCAGCTCCTCCTCCAGGCCGGCGCCAAGGCGCAGGTTCAGGCTGGTGCTGAAGTCGGGCCCCTGGACGAGAAACACCAGCAGCCGGTCGCCGCTGGGCACGAGCCGCACCGCCTGCAGCAGGGGGCTGGGGCGCTGGGGGCGGGTGATCAGGCTGAGCAGGCCGGTGAGGTCGGCCAGGCGGCGGGCCAGGTGCAGGAGCAGATCATCAAGGGCGGCCCACTGCAGGCTGATTCCGGCCAGCTCCCGCTCCAGCTGCAGGGCGGCCGCCCCCGGGGCTGGCAGCAACTGATCGACGTAGAGGCGATAACCCCGCTGGCTGGGGATCCGGCCGGCGGAGGTGTGGGGCTGGGTCAGCAGGCCGCGCTGTTCCAGGGCCCCCATGGCCGTGCGCACCGTGGCGGGGCTGGCTGGCAGCCCGAAACGTCGCACCAACGTGTGGCTGCCCACGGGCTCGACGGTATCCACGTAGTGCCGCACCGTGGCCCGAAGGACCTCCTGTTGTCGGCGCGGCAGCGTGTCCAAGGACTGGGGGAAAACAGCAAAGAAACAGATCTTCAATCTTAGGTAGGCGCCAACCCTTCCACCGTCCAGGTTGTGCGCTCAGTAACGGGGAACCTGGGGATCCACCTCCCGGCTCCAGGCGTCGATGCCCCCCTTCAGGTTCCAGACATCCCCAAAGCCCTGTTCCTGGATCAGCCAGCAGCCGAAGTCCCAGCTGCGGATGCCGGCATGGCAGAGCACCACCACTGGCTGCTGCCGGTCGAGCAGGGTCTCCAGTTGTGGCAGCCACTCCCGGTGGCGACTGAGGGGCAGATGCAGCACCTCGAGAGGCAGTTTGGCCAGGGCCAGTTCGCCGTCTTCGCGCACGTCCACGATCCGGAGCGGCTCTCCCGCCTCAAGGCGCCGTTGCAGGTCCGCGGCGGTGAGGGTGCGGGGGGTCTCCGGGCGGGTCGGCTCGTCCATGGCGGGCGTCGGAGGTGGGGTGGCGTCAGGATGGTCCCATCCTGCTGAGAACGCATGAAGGCCCGCCCTTTCCTGGCGGTGCTGCTGGCCCTGGTGCTGGTGGTGTTCGGACTGGGGCTCGGTGGCTGGTGGCTGGTGTGGCAACGCAGCGCCCTGCGGTTGCAGCGCCTGCCGCTGGTGGTCCCGCGGGCGGCCCAGTTCGTGCCCAGGGATGCGCCCCTCAGCTTCCACCTGTTCAGCGACGGCGACCAGCCCCTGGACTACGCCCGTGCCGTCGCCCCGCCCCGCCAGCGACGCCAGGCGGCGGAGGCGGTCGGCCGGCTGCGTGACGGGGCCTTCGCCGCGGCGGGTCTCGACTACGACAGTGAACTGCGCTCCTGGCTGGCGGCGCCGGTGGGTCTGGCCCTGTTCGAGGCGGACTCAACCACCGCTGCAGGGGGCTCCAGGGGAGGCTGGCTGCTGGCCCTGGGCAGCCGTGACGACGACGGCGCCCGCCTCTTCTTGCAACGGTTCTGGCAGACCCGCAGCCTGGCGGGCACCGATCTTCAGATCAGCACCTACCGGGGCATGGGGCTGATCAGCGGCAGGGGCGCCCTGCTGGGCCGGACACCGATGCCGCTGGCCACGGCCCTGGTCGATGACGACCTCGTTCTGATCGCCTCGGGGCGGGGTGTGCTGGAGCAGGCCCTGGACGTGTCCCAGATCCCTGAACTCAACCAGGCCGGCCAGGCGTCCTTCCAGGAGGGGCTGCTGCGGCTCGGCACGGGTGCCGCCCTGCTCCAGGCCGCCCCCGGCGCCCTCGAGCGCTGGCTGGGGCTGCCGTTGCCGGCCCCCGCCGACCAGCGGCCCGGTGGGCTGCTGCTGGCTCTGCGACCCGAAGGGCCAAGCCTGCGGCTGTCCGCCCTGCTGGAGCTGCCGCCGGAGATCGCCCTGCCGGAAGTCGGCGCCGACGCCGGCCTGGGCCAGGCCCTGCTGGCCGCCCTGCGCCGTCCCGCCTCCAGCCTCGCCCTGGTGCAGGATCCCGCCAGCCTCGCCACGATTCCCCTGCTGCGGCCGCTGCTCGCCCGCCTGGTGGGGACGGCGGATGCCGCAGGTCCGGTCCCCGCCCTGGTGGTGGGGTCCGACGGGGGGCCGCTGCTGGCCGCCGCCAGCGGCGATCGCTGGCTGCTGGGCACGGCGGCCGATCGCCCCGAGCCCACGGTGCTGGAGGCGGCCCTGGCGGCCGATGGCCTGATCGCGGCGCCCCTTGAGGTCGACGGCCAGCCGCTGCTGGCCTGGACGCGGCTGCAGGCCGGCCCGAGCCGGCGCGACGGCAGGTCGGAGAGGTCGGAGCAATTGCAGGCGCCGCTGCTGGGCTGGCGCCAGCAACGGGGCGAGCAGGCCTGGTGGGGGGAGTCCCTCGGCCAGCTGGAGAACCTGGATGGACCTGAGACGAAGGGGGCCGGCCGCCTTCAGGGGCAGCTGGAGGCCCTTGCCGTTCCGGAGGCCGCCCTGCAATGGGCCCTCGATGGTCCGCGGGCCCGCGAGGTGCTGGCGTCCTGGCGGCCGTGGCAGCGCCTGACCGCCCTGGCCGGGGGCCCGCTCAGTGAGCCCGTCACCGGCCTGGCTCTGGCTCTGGGAGGAGAGCCAGGCGTTCTGGCGGTGGAAGCCCGCCTCGACTTCGGAGGATCCTGACCATGGCACCACCCACCTGGGAGCTGCTGCTGCTGCGCCACGGCATCGCCGAGGAGCGCAGCCCCACCCGAATGGATGCGGGGCGGGAGCTTACCGTCGCCGGCCTGGCCCGTACCCGGGCGGTGCTGGAGCGGGCCGCCCGCCTGGGTTTGCGGGCCGATCGGCTGTTCTCCAGTCCCCTGGCCCGCGCCTGGCAAACCGCGGAGATCGCCCGGATGGTCGGTCTGGCCCCCGCCATCGAACTGGCCCAGGCCCTGGAGCCCGGCGGTGATCCCCTGCCCCTGCTGCCGGGCTGGCTCACCCAGGGTGGTGAGTCGCCTTCATGCCGCCTGCTGCTGGTGGGCCATGAGCCGGATCTGGGGCTGCTGGCGTCCCGCCTCCTCGGGGCCCCGCCTGGCGCCATCGCCTTGCGCAAGGCAGGCATGGCCCTGCTCCGCCTTCCGGTGCTGGAGGTTGGTGGCTCGCTCGCCGGCACAGCCGGTCTGGAGTGGCTGATGCGCCCCAAGCTCTGGCTTCCTCGCCCCTGAGCCGGCAGCGGGCGCCCCTTAGCTGGCAGCGGGCGCTACGTCAGGTGACGGTTCCTGCGCCTAAGTTCGTCCCATCCACAGGAAGCGGTATGGCGGCGGAGAGCACCCCAGAGGCGAATGACCCTCAGGGAACCACTCCCTCGCCATCGCCCCCGGTGCCACCCACGTTCCGGCCCGGGCTCGAAGGGGTGCCTGCCACCCAGTCGGCGATCTGCGACATCGAGGGGCAACGGGGCCTGCTCACCTACCGGGGCTACCCCATCGAGCAGCTCGCCGGCCATAGCAGCTTCCTCGAAACCGCCTACCTGCTGATCTGGGGCGAGTTGCCGACGATCTTCCAGCTGCGGGAGTTCGAGCAGGAGGTGCAGATGCACCGGCGGCTCAGCTTCCGCATTCGCGACATGATGAAGTGCTTCCCTGCCACGGGCCATCCCATGGATGCGCTGCAGGCGAGTGCGGCGTCCCTCGGGCTCTTCTATTCCCGCCGCGCCCTGTACGACCCCCAGTACATCGTTGATGCGGTGGTGCGCCTGATCGCCAAGATCCCCACGATGGTGGCCGCGTTCCAGCTGATCCGCAAAGGTCAGGACCCGATCCAGCCCAGGGACGACCTCGCTTACTCGGCCAACTTCCTCTACATGCTCACCGAGCGGGAGCCCGATCCCCTGGCGGCGCGGATCTTCGATGCCTGCCTGATCCTGCACGCCGAGCACAGCCTCAATGCCAGCACCTTCAGCGCCCGCGTCACCGCCAGCACCCTCACCGACCCCTACGCCGTGGTGGCTTCCGCCGTGGGCACCCTGGCCGGGCCCCTGCACGGCGGCGCCAACGAGGACGTCCTCGATATGCTCGATCAGATCGGCAGCATTGATCAGGTGGAGCCCTGGCTCGATCGGGCCATCGCCCAGAAACAGAAGATCATGGGCTTCGGCCATCGTGAGTACCGGGTCAAAGACCCCCGGGCCGTGATCCTCCAGGGTCTGGCCGAGGAGCTCTTCCAGCGCTTTGGCCATGACGCCATGTACGACGTGGCCCTCAAGCTCGAGGAGGTGGCTGAGCGTCGCCTCGGGCCGAAGGGAATCTTCCCGAACGTCGACTTCTATTCCGGTCTGGTCTACCGAAAGCTCGGTATTCCCCGCGACCTGTTCACCCCCATCTTCGCCATCGCCCGTACGGCAGGATGGCTGGCCCACTGGAAGGAACAACTGGGTGCCAACCGCATCTACCGTCCCTCGCAGATCTACACCGGCTCCGTTGAACGGGGTTGGCTGCCCCTGGAAAGTCGTCCGGTTCCTGGCTGACCCCGTTTCCCCCTAGGTTCCCTTCCACCGGAGTTCTCTGATGCTGTCCACTGGCCCGTTGGGTGCCGCCGTCGCTCCCCCAGGTCTCGATCTCCAGTCGAGCTTCATCGACCTGGCCCAGGGCATGGGCCTCACCCCCGCCGCTGCCCGTCTGCTGTGGCTGCCGCTGCCGATGGTCCTGGTGCTGGTGGGCGCCGTGGTCGGCGTTCTGGTGAGCGTCTGGCTGGAGCGCAAGATCTCCGCGGCGGTTCAGCAGCGCATCGGCCCTGAATACGCCGGAGCCCTGGGCGTGCTCCAGCCCCTGGCCGATGGTCTCAAGCTGGTGTTCAAGGAGGACATCATCCCGGCCCGGGCCGATGCCGTGCTCTTCAGCCTCGGCCCCATCCTCGTGGTGGTGCCGGTGATCCTGTCCTGGCTGGTGGTGCCGTTCGGTCAGAACCTGCTGATCAGCAACGTGGGCGTGGGCATCTTCCTGTGGATCGCCCTGAGCAGCATTCAGCCCATCGGTCTGCTGATGAGTGGTTACTCCAGCAACAACAAGTACTCCCTGCTCGGTGGGCTGCGGGCCGCGGCCCAGTCGATCAGCTACGAGATCCCCCTGGCCCTGGCGGTGCTGGCGGTGGTGATGATGAGCAACTCGCTCAGCACCGTTGACATCGTCGCCCAGCAGACGGGGGCTGGCATCTTGAGCTGGAACATCTGGCGCCAGCCTGTCGGCTTCGTGATCTTCTGGATCTGCGCCCTGGCGGAGTGCGAGCGCCTACCCTTCGACCTTCCGGAGGCCGAGGAGGAGTTGGTGGCCGGCTACCAGACGGAATATTCCGGCATGAAGTTCGCCCTCTTCTACCTGGGCAGCTACATCAACCTGGTGCTCTCGGCCCTGCTGGTGTCGGTGCTTTACCTGGGCGGCTGGAGTTTCCCGATTCCGGTCGAGTGGATCACTGGCTGGCTGGGAGTCTCTCCCGACGCCCCCCTGGTCCAGGTGATCACGGGTTCAGTCGGCATCGTCAGCACGATCCTGAAGGCCTACCTGCTGGTGTTCTTCGCCATCCTGCTGCGCTGGACCACCCCACGGGTGCGCATCGACCAACTGCTCGACCTGGGCTGGAAGTTCCTGCTGCCGATCGCCCTGGTCAACCTTCTGGTCACCGCTGGCCTCAAGCTGGCCTTCCCGGCCGCCTTCGGCGGCTGAACCCGTTACCCGGATACCAACAGCGCCGCA
>JBBQIH010000015.1:0-16784 GCA_038324725.1 Cyanobacteriota bacterium
AGGATCTGCAGCTGGTGGGGGACGCGGCCGGCGCTCCGCCCCACCTGCTGCGGGCCGAGGCTCCAGGTGATCTGGGTGGCCTTCAGATCGAAGGCGATCGTGAAGCCGTTGGCGCCAGAGGGGAGCAGGGCCAGGGCCACCGGAAGCCCCCAGTAGGCGGTGTTGCCCACGATGCAGCCCAGCTGCAGGCTGCCATCGGGGATCCAGCGGCCCAGGGCCGGCAGGCGCAGCAGCAGAAGCCCCAGACCCGAGGCGGCGGCGGCCATCAGCGCCGCCGTGAGCAGGTTGGCCTGGAAGCCCGCGCGCAGCAGCAGGGCCACCAGCCCGATCGGAATCCCCCAGTTGATCAACGGAGGGGCCAGCCTTCCGGGCAGTCCAGGAAATCGCACCCCCAGCAGCAGTCCGATCCCCAGGGTCGGAACCAGTTCGAGCAGGAACCGCAGCACCAGCCCTCTGCCATCCGCCGGCGCTCCCACGATGACGCCCCCTGGCCAGCGGCGCTGCCTAGGGTCGTCGCACCCCCATGGTTCCCAGGTTCCCGATGCAATCCCCCATGCGCTCCGGCGCAGACAACGGCTTCAGTGGCCTCTGGCAGCTGATCTTCGCGGCCGTGCTGGGAGGACTGGTGTTGCTCACCCAGACGGTGTTCATCGTGCCGGCGGGCAGCGTCGCCGTCGTCACCACCCTCGGCAAGGTGACCGGGGTCCCGCGGCAGCCAGGGGCCAACCTCAAGATCCCCCTGGCCCAGAACACCTCTCTCTTTGATGTGCGCACCCAGGTGCGGCCGGAGCAGTTCTCCACCCTCACCAAGGATCTGCAGGTGATCCAGGCCACCGCCACGGTGAAGTACGCCATGAAGCCCGCCGAGGCCGGTCGCATCTACGAAACGATCGCCACCGACGACCAGCAGATCTATCCGCGGGTGATCCAGCCCTCCCTGCTCAAGGCCCTTAAGTCGGTGTTTTCCCAGTACGAACTGGTGACCATTGCGACCGAGTGGAACTCCATCTCCGAACTGGTGCAGGAGAAGGTGGCCGAGGAACTGCGCAAGTTCGACTATGTGACCGTCCAGGGTCTGGATCTCACGGGTCTGCAGATCGCCGAGGAGTACCGCGCCGCGATCGAGCAGAAGCAGATCGCCGAGCAGCAACTGCTGCGGGCCCAGACGGAGGTGCTGATCGCCGAGCAGGAGGCCAAGCGCTATCAGACCCTCAACTCCAGCCTCGACGACCAGGTGCTCTACAAGCTGTTCCTCGACAAGTGGGACGGTCAGACGTCGGTGGTGCCAGCCCTGCCGGGGGCGGCCGGGGGCGGCAGTCCGGTGATCGTCAACGGCCGCCGCTGAATCCACGCCCCATGGCTGAAGCCATTCTCGATGTGGATCTGCTGGCCTTTGAGCGGGGCAGCCAACGGGAGAGGGACGCTGTCGTGGACGGGGTGATGCGCAGCCTGGCGACCGGCTTCGTCTACACCAGCAGCGATCTTCCCCTCGACCTGCTGGATTCCTCCTACGGCCTCCTGCAGCGGTTCTTCGCCCTGGAGGCCGAGGCCAAGCGGCGTTACCGCGCCCCCGGCGCCAGCGGCCAGACCGGCTACACGGAACTACTGGTGGAGACCGCCGCCGGCAGCGCGCACCCCGACTGGAAGGAGATGCTGAACTGGTCGGCTCCTCTTCCCCTGGGCCATCCCCTGCGGCGCCGGTTCCCGGAGTTCTATCCCGAGCAGGTCCTGCCGGAGGCGGCCGTGCCCGGCATCACGGCCCTGCTGGGTGAGTTCCACCGGGCGATCGCCGATCTGCAGCGGCGTTTCCTGCGGGTGATTGCCCTTGGCATGGGCTGCGCCGAAGACTTCTTCGAGGAGATGGTGTCTGAGGCTCCCACGCTCACCCGGGCTCTGCGCTACCCGCCCATGGTGCAGGCCCCGGCGCAGGGCCATCTCTGGGCGGCGGCCCATGGCGACATCAATCTCATCACCGCCCTGCCGCGGGCCACGGGACCCGGCCTCCAGGTGCGTGTGGCCGGCGAATGGCTGGAGGCTGCACCGCCAGACGGGCGGGTGATCATCAACACCGGGTTGATGCTGGAGCGGCTCAGCAATGGCCGCATCCCCACCGGTTGGCATCGGGTGGTGGCGCCGGCCGGGGCCTCCGCTGAGCGCCACAGCGTCGTCCAGTTCTGCCATGCCAGGCCCTGGACAATTTTGGCGCCCGTGCCGTCGTGCTGCGGCCCTGATCACCCGCAGCGCTACGGCGCCATCCGTGCCGCCGATGCCCTTGAGGAGGTGCTTTACCGCATCAATCTGCTGGGGAACGATCCAGTTACCGGCGGGACAAAGGGTTGATCACGAGTCCACCGTCGCCCATCAGTTCAACGATCCAGGGGGCCGGGATCCTCTCGATGTCGCCGGTGTCGATGTTCAGCACCAGGGCGAAATCCGTTGGAGCTCGGCCGCTGAGGTCGCAGATCCGGCCAATGAACCAGTGCTTGCCGGCCATGGCCACCACGGCCAGATGGCCAGGGCGAGCCTCCCGGAAGCGCTGGGGGTTGGCCCGCCTGAGGGGGGCCACCGCGGGGTCGATCTGGCCGGGCGCCATGACTGAGCTCTGGTACACCTGTACTGTAGTTCAGTTGGGGCGATGCGCCAGTGGCCCCCCGGTGACGCATAGGGTGGGTCCCGGTCAGGGTGAGTTCCATGGGCGATGGCAGGGCAGAAGGCAGCGAACAGACGTTCCTTTACGAACCCGTGGAGCGTTTCGGAGCGGGGATCACCAGCTCCCGCCCCTGGAATCACGTTGCCCTGGCGGGGGTGGAGCGGCTCAACGGGCGGGTGGCGATGCTGGGGTTCGCGGCGGCCCTGATCGGTGAGGCGCTCACCGGCGAGGGCGTCCTGGGTCAGTTGCTCTTGATGCTGCGCTGGGTGCTCGGCTGAGGTCTCTTTCTCAAGTCGCTCGACTGCCACGGCCCATGAACGGCCGCAGTGTTCCTTTTACACCGGTCTTGATGAACGGGTCTTGGTTCGCTCCTGAAGAGGTAATCATGCAAGCATCACCGACTCTTTGATCGGGGTAAAATGATAGAATGTGCCTCTGAATGAATTGCCCTTAACGTCTTTCTCTTCTTACATGGCTTGCGTAAGTTTCACCCCATTCCGAGTGCTTTTCCGGCATCAGGTCCCCTTCCGTCTTTGCCCTCGGATCTCGACGGCTCAACGGTAGGCAGTGGTCTGAAGCCGACCTGCTGACTCTGGGTCTCTGATTCACTGAGTCATCATCCAGCACCAGCATCATTTCGCAGAACCATGAAGATGAAAGCCAAGGAACATTCTCTTTCTATCCTGATGATCAGTATTCATGGTCTGATCCGAGGGAAGCAGCTTGAATTAGGCCGCGACGCCGATACCGGTGGTCAGACAAAATACGTGGTGGAACTGACCCGGGCCCTGGCCCGACAGCCTGCCGTCAGGCAGGTGGATCTGGTCACCAGACGCATCACGGATGCGTCGTTGTCGCCTGACTACGGAGAGCCGATGGAGGATCTGGACTCAAAGGCGCGCATCATTCGCATTGACGCCGGACCCGATCTGTACATCCCGAAGGAGGAACTATGGAGCCATCTTGATGCGTTCACAGATGAACTCTTTGCCTGGCTCCATCGGCAGTCGCGCCTGCCGGATATTCTGCACAGCCACTACGCGGACGCCGGCTATGTCGGCGTCCGTCTTTCGCACCTCACGGGCTTGCCGCTGATTCATACCGGTCACTCCCTCGGTAGGGACAAGTTTCGCAGGCTTCTGGCCCTTGGGCTTTCCGTGGAAGACATCCAGCAGCGCTACAAGATGTCCGAGCGGATCAGTGCCGAGGAGGATGTGCTCAACAGTGCCAGCCTCGTGATCACAAGCACGCATAATGAAATTGAGGATCAATACGAACTCTACGACTGCTATACGCCTGAAAAAATGTCGGTCATTCCACCGGGGACCGATCTGAATCAGTTCCATCCCCCGACGGCTGAAGAGGTCCCAGTTGCCTTTTCCAGCATCCTGAGCAGGTATCTCAGAGAGCCGGAAAAGCCGATGATCCTGGCACTTTCGAGGCCGGATGAGCGCAAAAATATCGTGTCGCTCCTGGAGGCCTACGGACGGTCCAAGCGACTGCAGCAACTTGCCAATCTTGTCATTGTTGCCGGCAATCGAGATGATATCCGGGAGCTCAATGAAGGTGCCCAGAATGTGTTGACCGAGCTACTGCTTGTCATTGACTGCTACGAGCTGAACGGTCTGGTCGCCCTGCCCAAGCATCATTCCGCCAGTGAGGTGGCGGACATTTACAGGCTGGCCGCCGCTTCGAACGGTGTCTTCGTCAATCCGGCCCTCACCGAACCCTTCGGCCTGACCTTGCTGGAAGCGGCGGCGAGTGGCCTGCCGCTCGTGGCGACGGAGGTCGGCGGACCAGTGGACATCATCGGCAACTGCAACAACGGTCTGTTGATCGATCCGCTCGACGAAGCCTCCATTGCCGCAGCCTTGCTCACGATCCTTGAAGATGGGAAGTTGTGGTCGAAGTATTCCGAGAATGGCCTCATCAACGTTGCCAGATTCTATTCCTGGGAAGCCCATGCTAAGACCTATCTTCAGAAGCTGACGGATCTGATTGATCTGAACAGACTTGCAGCCCGTCCTGCTCCCCTTACCAAAGCGCCTGCCTTCCAGACACGAACCCGTGCCATCTTCACCGCCATCGACAACACCCTGCTTGGGGATCCAGAGGCCCTTGCCCTGTTTGTGAAGGTGATGCGGGAACAGTACCGCAGGGTCCTCTTCGGTATTTCCACAGGCCGAAGCCTGAATTCGGTTCTCAAGATTCTGAAGGTCCATTCCATTCCCATGCCCGACGTTCTGATCACCAGCCTTGGGACCGAGATCTACTACCCGCCCCAATTGACGACGGATATCTCCTGGACCCACCACATTGACCACTGGTGGACGCCACAGGTGCTCAAGCGGATCATTGATCCGCTACCGGGATTGACTCCCCAGTCGAAAGATCAACAGAGCCGTTTCAAGGTTTCTTATTACTATGACGAACAGCAGGCTCCATCGATGGAAGAAATCCTTACCTTGCTGCGTCAGCATGAGGTCTCCGTTCACACCACCCTGTCCTTCGGACAGTTTCTTGATTTCGTGCCCGCCCGTGCGTCCAAGGGTCAGGCCCTGCGTTATGTCGCCAATCAGTGGAAGATCCCCCTGGAGCATGTCCTCGTGAACGGTGGATCCGGCGGCGACGAGGACATGCTGCGTGGCAACACGCTTGGAGTGGTTGTGGCCAGCCGACATCGTGAAGAACTCGCCCAGCTCAGTGACACCCAACGGGTGTATTTCGCAGAGAGATCCCATGCTTCCGGTATCCTTGAAGCCATCGATCATTATGACTTCTTCAACTTGTAAATCCATTCCAGTACGACGCTGATGCAAAAACTGCTCATCTGTACGGATCTTGATCGAAC
This sequence comes from Cyanobacteriota bacterium, assembly GCA_038324725.1. Classification (GTDB taxonomy): domain Bacteria; phylum Cyanobacteriota; class Cyanobacteriia; order PCC-6307; family Cyanobiaceae; genus Cyanobium. The sequence goes on from JBBQIH010000015.1 coordinate 5,502, forward strand.
CCTGCTGCCCAATGGCGAACCACCCGAATCCAGCGAAGCAAGATCAACGTTTTCTCGTTTCATCGCTCTGCCTTCGGTATTTCTGGCTTATGTCAGTGGCAGACATCTGAGGTTGGTCGAACAATCGATGCAAGAGTATGGACTTCCCGATCCTGACTGGATCATCGGAGATGTAGGTAGTTCCATTTATCGTAGGGATCTCGATGGCTGGTCACTTCTAACTTCATGGTCAAGCTGCATTTCGGTTGACTGGCAGGGGTTGGTGGCTGCAGATATTGCCCCACTTTTCTCTGGACTGGGTGGGTTGATGCTTCAGCCTGAAGACAAGCAGAATACCTACAAGCTGAGTTACTTTATTCCTTTCGATGTTGACCTGCTTGCTTTGAAGCAGGCCATGGAAAGCTGTCTTGAAGCGAATAACATCACTGCCAGTCTGATTTACAGCGTCGATGAGCAGGCGGCAATGGGTCTGATGGATGTCTTGCCCAAAAGGGCCGATAAGCTCCATGCGATTGAATTTCTCATGCGTGAGCAAGGCTTCCGTTCGGAGCAGACGCTGTTTGCTGGGGACAGCGGCAATGACCTTGCGGTGCTCACCAGTCCACTGCCCTCGGTGCTGGTTGCCAATGCCCACCATGATGTGGTCGAACAGGCCATCGAGGAGGCCCATCGGATGGGTACGGGCGATCATCTATATCTCGCCAAAGGTGGCTTCCGGGGAATGAACGGCAACTACAGTGCGGGAATTCTGGAAGGGATTGCCCACTTCCATGCCGATGCCATCCAGGAGTTGGATTGATCCGATGCAGACTCTTTACCCGATCACCATTTTCGGAGAAGTGCTTTTCGATTGTTTCCCTGACGGTGCGGAGGTCCTTGGGGGTGCACCTTTCAACGTGGCCTGGCATCTGAGGGGCTTTGGCCTGTCGCCTTGTTTCATCAGCCGGGTTGGGCAGGATGGGCGAGGTGAGCAGATTCGTTCATCCATGCAGAGCTGGGGCCTGGACAGCACCTTTCTGCAATCCGACGCTACGCGCCCCACCGGCCTTGTGAGGGTCAGTATCGAAGCGAACGAGCCCCACTACGACATCGTGCCAGAGAGTGCCTACGATTTCATCCAGGCGCGAGACATCCCGAAGTTGCCAGCTCATGGCATCCTTTACCACGGCTCTCTGGCCCTTCGCCACCCCGTCTCTGCTGCGGCCCTGGCGGCGGTCAAAGCCGTGCATCAGGGCAAGATCTTTCTGGACGTCAACCTGCGCACACCCTGGTGGTCACGCGGATTGATCCACCCGTTGCTTGATGACGCCGATCACGTCAAGCTCAATGAAGCGGAGCTGGCCCTGCTGGCGATGGATGGCCCCATGTCGGACGATGATGCCAGCCTTGGCTCCTTGATGCGAGACTTTGCACGGCAACACGGCCTGGAGACCTTGATCGTCACCCGTGGGGCCCGGGGAGCCATGCTCTGGAGCGGGGGTGAAATGGCGGCTGTTGGTGCTGCTCCGGATACCCGCGTCGTAGACACTGTCGGGGCGGGGGATGGTTTCGCTGCCGCCTTTCTGCTCGGGCTCAGTCAGCAGTGGTTGCCCTCCGAGAGCCTTGTTCATGCCAGGGACTTCGCGGCGGGACTTGTGTCGCGCCGTGGCGCCACCATCGACGATTCCTCTGTCTATCAGGACTTTCTGACGTCATGGGGTTTCCATTGATCTGATGTACGAGCAAATCTCCCACTCTCTTCTGAACTCCATCCTGGATGATCTCCGGCCTGAGATTCGCCGCCAGGACTTGCGTCATTTCTACACCAGACTGGGGGCTAACTTCTACGCCATCCATTCCCTGTTTGTCACACTTTATGGCCATCGTGACGATTTCAAGCTACAGCTTCTGCGCTTGGTTGAGACCATGGCTCGTGGCTATATAAATCGATCACATGAACTCGAAAGGCTGGATATCCAGAGAGAGGATGATTACAACTGGTTTCTCTCCCAGAAGTGGGTTGGGATGGCAATATATTCCAACGGCTTTTCCGAGAATCTTTCTGACCTGGAAACCAAGATCGGCTATTTTCAGGAACTGGGTATCAATATGGTTCATATCCTGCCCATCCTGATGTGTCCCACGGGCAAGAGTGATGGCGGTTATGCGATCAGTGACTTTCGTCAGATCGACGAGAGAGTAGGCACCATCGTCGACTTGCGCCGTATCGCAGAAGAGTTCAGAAAACGAGAGATCCTGCTTGTGCTCGATATTGTGTTGAATCATACTTCGGATGAGCATGAGTGGGCCAGGCGGGCGATTGCTGGGGAGCGGCAATATCAGGACTATTACTATGTGTATGAAAACAGGGATATCCCTGATGTCTTCGAGCAAAGCATGCCCGAAGTCTTTCCGGAGACTGATCCGGGAAACTTCACCTGGAATGAGACGATGGCCAAGTGGGTCATGACGGTTTTTCATGATTACCAATGGGATCTTAACTACTCCAATCCGGCAGTTTTCATCGAAATGCTGGATGTGTTGCTCTTCTGGGCTAACCAGGGTGTCGATGTCCTGCGTCTTGACGCCGTTGCGTTTCTCTGGAAGAAGCTCGGAACCTCCTGCCAGAACGAACGCAAGGCCCATCTCATCCTTCAGCTCATGAAGGATTGCTGTCAGGTGACGGCTCCCGGTGTGCTTTTCATTGCGGAGGCCATCGTGGCACCCACCGAAATCACCAAATATTTTGGGGAAGATGCCGTTGTCGCCAAGGAGTGTGAAATTGCCTACAACGCCACACTGATGGCGTTGTTGTGGGACAGCGTGGCTACACGGAACACCAAGCTTCTTTCCCAAGGCATCAAGAGTCTGCCCAGCAAGCTGGAACGCGCCACCTGGCTGAACTATGTCCGTTGCCACGATGACATCGGCTTCGGCTTCGATGACAAAGACATCAGTCAGGTGGGTTATGAGCCCCGCGCCCACCGCCGCTTTCTCATCGACTATTTCAAGGGAGATTTTGATTCGATTCCCCGTGGTCTCGCCTTCATGCTCAACGACACCACCGGTGATGCGCGGATCTGTGGCTCGCTCGCGTCTCTGGTGGGCCTCGAATCGGCCATCGAGTCGAATGATCAGAAGCTGATCGCCACGGCCATCAGTCGTATCCTTCTGATGCATGGGATCATTCTTTCTTTCGGCGGGATTCCACTCATCTATAACGGTGACGCTCTGGGTGTCCTGAACGATTACAGTTTCTATGATGATGCCAGCAAGAGCAACGACACGCGATGGGTGCATCGCCCGAAGATCAACTGGGAGAAGGCAGAGCTAAGAAAGAAGCAGGGAACGGTGGAATGCTCCATCTTCACGGCCATGAAGAAGATGATTTCCATTCGCAAGGAAATTTCTGCTTTTGCTGATTTCAATAACCGAGACATTCTTGATCTTGAGAATGACTACCTACTGGCTTTCGTGCGCTTCAACCCTTTACGGCCGCCGGAGAAGGTTCTGGTTCTGGCCAACTTCAACGATCAGCCGCAGTTCTTTGATCTCGACACCCTGGGGCCTGCCGTCTTCGGCCGCCATGATTGCCTCACCGATCTCTATTCGGGCCACAGGCCGTCGCAGTCCGGCAGCCGCATTGCCTTGCAGGCGTATCAGTTCTTCTGGCTCACCATGACCTGAATCCCACCAGGTTCTCGTGCAAGTTCCAGCGTGAGCCGCCCAACGGGCTCTGATCCCCACTGTCCTCCGCAGTCGATGCCACCCCTGCCTATGCGCGTCGTCACACCCGCCCTGCTGGTCACCCTGCTGGCTTTCGCGGCCGTGGCACTGGCCGTGACAATGGAGGCACCCCCCGGTTCCAGCGCTCCGCCGGTCCCATCCCAGGAGCCGCCGCGCGCGCAGGATTCCCTGCCTCCCGCTTCAGCCTTACCCCGCTCCTACCCCCGGTTGCCAGGGGATCCAGCGACCATCGCCGCCCAGCTGGCAACCTTGGAGACGGCCCTGCGCTCCGTTGACACGCCGGCCGATCAGCGGCCCGAACTGGGTCATCGCCAGCAGGTGATCTACCGCCGTCTCGCCACCAATCCCGCCCTGGCCATCCGGGTGCGCGGATCTCTCTCCGTCCGTTGGCAGGGCGTACTGGACCGTCACCTGGCGGCCCGCCGGGAGTTTCTGGCCATGCATCGGGGGGGGCCGCGTCCGGCCATCGTTCCCGCCTGGCGGATCATCCCACCGGAACCTGCCGCCGACCTGCTGCGCTATTACCGCGAGGCGTCGGCTGCCACCGGCATCCCCTGGGAGGTCCTGGCCGCGGTGAATCTGGTGGAAACGGGCATGGGCCGCATTGATGGCGTCTCCGTCGCCGATGCAAGGGGACCCATGCAGTTCCTGCCCAGCACCTGGGCCGAGCGGGGCATCGGCAAGGGGGACATTCGTGATCCAGAGGATGCGATCCATGCCGCCGCCCGTTATCTGGTGCGTCGGGGTGGCCTGAAGGACATCCGCAAGGGGCTCTGGGGGTACAACAACAGCCACCGCTATGTGAGGGCTGTTCTGCACTACGCGGAGCTGCTTCGCCTGGATCCCCAGGCGTTCACCGGTTTCTACCACTGGGAGATCCACTACGCTTCCGCCGCCGGCGACCTCTGGTTGCCGGTGGGATACAACCAGCCCCGACCCCTGCCCGTCACCACCTATCTGGAACGCTTCCCCGCCTCGGCCCCTCCCGACCGCTGAAGCCCCCTGCCAGCATGGAAGGCCTTTTCGGCTCTGGATGACCCAGCTGCAAGCCATCAACATCGCCAAGGTGACCACCATGGTGGCGCTGCTGGTCCCGGCCCTGGTTCTGGGGCTTGATTCACCGCGGGTGGTGATCTACCTCTCCCTGCATCTCAGCTACTGCCTCTGGTGGCTGCTTGAGGAGGTGCTGTTCCCCTGGCGTTCCCGCCAGCTCTTCACTGCGGTGCTCCAGCCGCCGCAGACCGTCGCGGTGGTGCTGTACGTCGGAGTGTTCTACGCCTTGCCGGGTTGGCTCGCCATGGCCAATGACCAGCCCCTGCAGCCGCTGACGACCGCCCTGGGGCTGACCTTCTACATCTTTGGATCGCTGCTGAATACGGCGGCTGACGTCCAGAAGGGAACCGCCAAGGAGCTGGGGGTCACCCTTGTCGCCGATGGGGCCTGGCGCCGGGTCCGCCATGTCAACTACCTGGGTGACCTGCTCCGTTACAGCAGCTTCGCGGTGATCGCCGGTTCCCTTTGGGCCTGGCTCTTGCCCGCTTCGGTGCTGGCGCTTTATCTGCCCCGCATGATCCAGAAGGAAGCTTCGATGGCCGAGCGCTATGCCGGTTTCGAGGCCTATCGCCAGAGCAGCTGGTGGCTGCTGCCGGGCCTGCTGTAAGGGCCTCAGCCGAGACCCCTTCCGAGCAGCACATCACGGGCCCCATTCACGGCCTGCATCGTGTCGTGGCGTCCGCCACGGTCGGGGTGATGCTCGGCGGCGGCCCGCTTCCAGGCCAGGGTCACGTCCGATTCCCGCAGGCGACCCGCCAAGGCCAAGCCCAGTCTGGAGCGAGCTTCAATCGCCTCAAGACTGGGGCTGCGGCCGAGGGGACCGTGGTCGGCGGCGGAGAGGCCCGTGCCTTTCTTGCGCCGCCCCTTGGTTCCCGCAGGTTTGCCTTTGGAACTGGAACGGGCCTTGGCAAAACCCTTGGCCGGAGGGCCCTGCTCCCCTTCGCCTGCGTCGCTGCTGGCCTGGGTAGGGCGAAGCGATAACAGGGAAAGGGGTCGGTCGAGCAGTGTGCGAGCCATGGGTTCAGATGACAGCTCGGCCAGTTCGTTCGCTGATGGTTCGGATTCAGACCGAGGCGTCGAGAGTGGCGTCGAGAGTGGCGTCGAGAGCGGGGGCCAGATCGATGCTCAGTTCGGCAAGAAGATCGGCGGCCAGGAGATCGGTGGTCTGCCCATTCATGCCCAGTGGATCGTTGGATACAGCGCTGATCTGGGCAAGCTCAGGAGCCACCATGGCTTCAGGTGCCTGGCCACGACCACCTGCCATCGCCGGGGCGATAAAGGCCAGGACCAAACCCACCATCAGGGCGAAAAGGAAGGAAAGGGCTCGCATCGGCCACAGGAAGCAAATCCTCCCTGTCCTAACACCGCTGTGGTCGATCACGCTGTTGCTACCGAAGCAAGTCAGCTTGGGGCCGTCCCGTCAAGTTGCGGCTGCGTCATCGGGTCATGAAGACAGAATCCAATGATGATGACGCTGCCCTGGTTTCTGATCCTCTCCCAGCGTTTCCAGGACGGCGATCGGGAAAGCTGCTGTTGGATCCCCTGCACCCTTCAACGGCCATGACAGAGCCCTCCCGTGATCCCCTGGATGAGGCCATCGCCTCCCGCCGGTCCCAGGATCCCCTGGTCGGGGCAAAAATCGGAGCTGAAGAGATCAGTCGCCGGCTCCTGCAGGTCATGGCGACGGACAGGGGTGTGCACATCGAATCGCTCCTGGCGGTGTGCGGTGCCCTGGCGGGCTACGCCTGGCAGGCCAGTCTGAGGGCCCGAGCCCAGGCGGACGGCCAGACGCAGCCGCCGGGACTGCATGTGGTCGGCACCCAGAACGGCAACTCCTTTCTCGTTGGCGAAGGCCTGGCCCAGGGGTTGCTCCAAGACCGCTACTCCACCTGGGGCCTGGCCGCCGCCGCCGCCCAGCAGGCGGGTTGTACGTCCCTGCCAGATCCGATGCAGTTGTGGCGTCACGGGATGGACAGCCTCGGCCAGGAGGTGTTCGGTGTTCCGCAGGTTCCCACCCGGCATCAGCCTTCACCCGAGTCCCTGCACTCCCTGACGAGCCTCTGGCCGGCGCTGTTGCCGTTGCTGCTTCGGTTCTGCCCAGACCCGGCGGAATGGCCGATCCTGTACGGCCTGCTGGCCCAGAAGGCCATCACCATGGGCCGGGAGGTGCTCGATCCCTGCCTGGCCCTGCGGATCGTGATGGACACCGCCATCGCCAACGCCATGGTGATCGTGCCGGAGATCCAGGAGACGTCCCCCGGGAGCTGAGCTGGGCGCCCCACCGGCGCCGTCACCTTGGCAGCGGCAGCCAGGGGCGTTACGAAGGCCTTCACGGTCCCATGCAACAGGCGGATGGCCTCCCGGTTTCGACGCTTTCTGACCGCAATGGCGCTGCCTTGGCTGGTGCTGCTGCCGCTGCCCCTGCTGGCCACAGGGGAGCTCCCGCCTCGGCCGTCGGAGGTTCCCCTGGAAGTGCCGGTGGCGGATCTTGGACAGAACGACCGCCTGCCGGAGTCGCTGCGCGCCCGCTACCGGCCGGCCGCGGCCGGGGCCGTCCCGGCTTTGGTGGCCGGGGCCCTGGGTTATCCCCTGGGGCAGCGGCCCACGGAACAGGCCTCCTTCGGGTGGCGGCTGGCCGACTCCCGCAACGCCTGGCGTCTGCACACGGGCCTTGATCTGATCGTTCCGGAAGGCACGCCCGTGTTCTCGGTGCTGCCGGGCACCGTGCGCCTGGTGGATGAGGTGGGTGGCTATGGGCTGCTCGTCGTGGTCGACCACGGCCTGGGCTGGCAGAGCCTTTACGCCCATCTGCTGGAAGTGGCGGTGCTGCCGGGCGAGAGCCTGGCTGCTGGTCAGAGCCTGGGTCGGGTTGGCAGCAGCGGATCGGCCAGCACGGCCCACCTGCATTTCGAGTGGCGCCAGCGGCGCCAGGGGCGATTGGTGGCGGTGGACCCTTCGCCCTTGCTGCAGCCGCTCGGTACCGGCCCCTCGATGGCGGGACGGTCGCCCTTGCCGCCGCTCCCCTGAGCCATCGGGCAAGCCCAAGCTCCGGCGGGGCCCGCCCCATGGTTCAGGGCCGGTCCGGATCCAGCGGCAGTCCCTTCAAGGCCAGGGCCAGGCGCCGTGCCCCCAGCAGCAGGGGGTAGAGCCGTGCGCTGCGGGATGGCCCGTTGAACAGGGGAACCAGCAACCGCAGCAAGGGATCGCTGGGACGCATCAGCGCGCACAGGTGCCGCACCGCCTCGGCTCCGTGCCAGGCCCGCTCTCCCTGCAGCAGAACCGCCCCATCCGCCAGCGGCAGGCCCCGCTTCTGCAGATTCCGCCGCAGGTCCGTATCGGCCCGTCCATCAATGATGCGCAGGTTGGCAATCCCACTGCGCAATTCACTGCTCAAGGCGAAATGGCGGCAGAACGGACAGCCGCCGTCGTAGACGAGCAGCAGCGGTTGGTGATCCGGATCGACCGATCGGGCGGAGGGCCCGCTCAGGGCAGATGAGGTGGGCACGGGACAAAAGCCGGGGAGTTGGGTGCGTTCAGCCACGCTTCGATTCTGCTGGCGATGGAGGTTCCTTGGCGTGGGGTGTCCGCGGCTGCATTTCGGCAGGTCCTGACACGCCACTGAATTCTGTGGTCCTCGGCACCATCCGATTCCCCAGAACCGCTAGATCTTCTGCCATTGGATGAGGGGACAATGCTTACACCCAGCACCCGCCTGCGGCTCCAGGACATCATCGGCAGAATTGCCGATTCCCAGCCAATCAGTCTCAATGAGCGCATCTATGTTCAGAAATTTGCCGACCGCGATGCCAGCGTCTGGAGCTGGCTGCGGCGGGCTCAGCGACAGCAGCGGCGGGGTGAACCCGAAACGGACCTCGAGCGCTTCATGGCGCAGATGGATCTGGTTGAACCCAGTGACCCCAGCGGCTTCGATCCGAGGCGTGAGGATCTGGGCGATTGGTTCTCCGGAGCGCCGAGCTGGATGAAGCGCAGCTGAGTCTCTCCCGACGCGGTACAAACACTCATTGCCCGGCCTTCGTCGCATCGGCAACTGACAATCGGCAAGGTCCGTGTGTGGATGTCATGGACGGGATGGAGGGTGCCATGAACGCTTTACTTTGTAGCTACCGCAACTGTTCAGAACGCATGCGGATCATCCGCTGCTGTGGGCCGGGTGATTTCTTCCTGGAACGGGTTGTTTTCCCGTTTGAGGTGCTCACCTTTCACTGTCCTCCAGCCAGTGATGTCGAGGTCTGGGCAAGGGATTCAGCGGGCGTCTTCCTCACCGAACAACTGCCTGCCGATGCCATGGCGATGCAGCAGGATGGGGTGTCGCCCCGTCCGGAATGGTTGCCCCAGGTCCCGAGCCGAGCGGTGGGGGTCAAGGGGAACGCCAGCTCCGTGTGCCTGCTACCCCGCTGAAGCCTGACCCAGGGACACCAGGCCCTGGCATCGGACTCCTCTGCAGCGCTGCCTACCGGGAGCACGACACCGGAGCCTGGCACCCGGAATGCCCGGCTCGCGTGGACGCTGTGATCCAGGGCCTGGAGCGCGCCGGTCTGCTGAGCCGGTGTCAGCTGATCCTTCCACGTCCGGCCACGGAACGGGAGTTGCTGCGCTGCCACACCCCGCAGTATCTGCAGCGGGTCAAGGAAGACATCCTGGCGGGCCGGGATCAGCTCTCCACCGGCGACACGGCCATCAGCCCCCACTCCGAGCGCACCGCCCGGCTGGCGGCGGGTGGGGTGCTGGCAGCTGTGGAGGCCGTCATGGAGGGGCGGGTGCGCCAGGCTTTTGCGGTCGCCAGGCCCCCGGGGCACCACGCCAGCGCCACCCGGGGCATGGGCTTCTGCATCTACAACAACGTGGCCATTGCCGCCCGCCACCTGCAGGCCGTGCATGGGCTGGAGCGGATCCTGATCGTCGATTGGGACGTGCACCATGGCAATGGCACCCAGGACATCTTCTGGCGGGATCCCTCGGTGCTGTTCTTCAGCAGCCATCAGGCCCCGTTCTACCCGGGGTCCGGCACCCGGCTGGAGCGAGGTGAGGGGCCAGGGGCGGGCTTCACCCACAACTGCCCCCTGCCGGCCGGCACAACGGGGGCCCAGCTGCTGGCCGCCTGGCGCGAGGAGCTCTTGCCCCTTGCCGAGGCCTTCTCCCCGCAGTTCGTGCTGATCTCGGCGGGCTTCGACTCCAGGGGCGGTGATCCCCTGGGAGATTTCCTGCTGGAGGATGGCGATTTCGCCGCCCTGACCCAGCTGCTGCTCGACATCGCCGCAGATCGGGCGGATGGGCGGTTGGTATCCGTCCTCGAGGGTGGCTACGACCTGGCTGGTCTGGCGTCGGCCAGCGCGGCCCATGTGGCCACGCTGCTGGGTGAATCCGTCGCCGGAGAACAGGACAGGGTCAGTTTGTCGCCGAGCTCCTTACATTGATCAGGCGGTGAATGGGCCCTTCCCCCCAGCCCGATCTTCATGACCTCCTCCACCTCCTCCCTGCCCAAGAACGTCGTTTCCACCGGGCCCGCTGGCAGGCCCATGGCCCAGCCCATGGACGCCGGGTTGCTGGAGGGGCTGCAAGAGCATCTGGGCCTCGAGCGCAAGGCCAGCGCCGCCTACTGGGCCATGGCCCTCTGGTTCGCCGAGCGGGAACTGCGCGGATTTGCCGCCTATTTGATGCAGGAGTCCCGTGGGGAGCAGCACCACGCTGGCCTGGTGGCCGACTACCTGATTGCCCGTGGCCAGACGGTGGACCTGGGTGACCTGCCCGGCCCAGGGCAGCAGTGGAGCGATGCCGAAGCGCTCCTGGCGGACGCCTTCCGGCTGGAGGCCGATGTCACGGCCTCGTTGCAGATCCTCTATTCCACGGCTGAGCGCGCCGCTGACGTGCGCACCACCGTCTTCCTCGACCCGCTGATTCAGGGCCAGATCGCCGCCGAGAACGAGGCGGCCCATCTGCTGGGTCGGGTCCGATTCGGTCGCCTGGAGGCGGCCTCCATGCTGCTCATTGATGGGGAACTGGCGGCTCAGCAGCCGGCAGCCGCGCTGGCCTGATCGGCCCTGCGCCAGCGCCAGGCCCTCAGATGGGCAAAGGCCTGCCAGCGACCTCCAGCAGGAAGGCGACCCCGAGGGGATCGCGCAGGGGCAGGCCAGCCAGGCTGCGGGCCAGGCGCTGAATTTCAAGCCGGCGGTGTTGCAGGCGCGTCGCTTCCCGGCCGAGGCGCAGGAGGAGCTTGGTGTCGCAGCAGGCGCTCAAGTGCCCGTTCAGCAAGCGCCAGCTCTGGCGCAGGTCGGCCATTTCGCGGCAGAGGCTGCCGATGAGGCTTTCGGAGGTCTGGGTCGTGGTTGTCAACACAGGTCAGGCGGCCAGGGGAGCACCATCCACCAGGGCAGGCGCCAGCCGCAGGCTGGTTTCACCGCTGGGGACCTGCAGCAGTTCGGCGGCCCGGATGCGGGAGATCAACCGGGTGGTGGTGACCCGGGTGGTGCCGATCAGTTCGCCGAT
>JBBQIH010000016.1:0-15795 GCA_038324725.1 Cyanobacteriota bacterium
ACCGGACCCACGGCTTCGGCGTGGCCAACGGCGAGCACCGCATCTTCTACCGCAGCGCTGAGGTTCAGCCCAGCCGCCTGGCCACCTTCAGCCAGCCCGCCCAGCGACCACCCCAGCTGTTCAGCCCGGCGGGCGGCCGCATCTCGATCCTGAGGGAAACCGTGGTCGAGGAGCACGTCGCCACCCTGGAAGCCCTGGTGCGCAGCAGCTGTTCCCCCTGCGTGGTTCTCGACGAAGCCCATGAACTGGTGGAAGTGATCGGCGATGTGAGCCCCTTCTGCCGGCTCCCGGAGGGCCGGATCTCCAGTGCCGCCACCACCTTTCTGCTGCCGGAACTGCAGGCCGAAGCGCGCGCCCTTCTGCTCATCGTCCGGGCCGATCGCCAAGCGGTCCACAGCCGGATGCTGCACCTTCCCGACTACGGCCTGCGCCTGCAGCTGGAGGCGCGGCCCCTGGAGGTGAATGAGCGGCGGCTGACGCTGCTGAGCTTTTTACCGGAGCCGGCCGATGCAGCCCAGACGGGCACCTCTGACGACGCGCCCACGCGGTCGCCGGACTTCGACCAGCAGATTGCCCGGTTGGAGAAGGAGCTGCTCACCAGCCACGACACCCTGCGGCGCTCCATGGCCGACCTGGAGGGGGCCAACGAAGAACTGGAAGCTTCCGCTGAGGAGCTGCAGGCCTCCTCCGAGGAACTGCAGTCGTCCAATGAGGAACTGGAATCCTCCAACGAGGAACTGCAGGCCACCAACGAGGAGCTGGCCACCCTCAACCAGCAGCTGCGGGCCAGGGGCGAGGAACTGCAGCTGCTCAGCTCCGACCTGGAGAACATCCAGAGCTCCCTGAACCAGGGCATGGTGATCGTCGACCAGAACCTGAAGATCACCCGTTACACCCCGCTGGCGGTCCGGGTCTTCGCCCTGGTGGAGGGGGACATCGGCCAGCCCCTGCTCGGCGTTCCCACGACGGTGGTGCTGCCCGGTCTGCGCGTGGCCCTCGGAGACGTACTCGCCGGTGCTTCCCGGCGCAGCATTGAGGCGGTGAATGAGGAGATCGCCTATCTGGCCCAGGTGTTGCCCTACCAGGAAGAGGCAGGCCAGCGCCGCGGGGCGATCATCACCCTCACGGACGTCTCGGAACTGCTGGCCCTGCGCCAGGCCGCCGAGGCCTCGCTGGATTCCTTTTCCAACCTCACCGATGCCCTCGAGGAAGCGGTCTGGAAACGGGACGACAGCCTGCATCGCCTCCTCTACACCAGCAAGCGCATCCTGCCCCTGACGGGCTGGAGCCCGGCCGAGCTGTTCGCCGATTCGGATCGGCTGGATGACGCCATCGATCCCGCCGACCGCGAGCGGGTCTGGGCCACCCGCAACCTGAAGGAGGGGCGCTGGACGGTGGAGTACCGGATCATCCGCCGCGATGGCCAGCGCCGCTGGGTGAAGGAAAACGCCAGGGTGGTCACCGAAGCGATGGATCGCTACGTGGTCGGCACCCTGGCCGACGTGACGGAGCAGCGGCAAGCCGAAAAGCATGGCCAGGATCTCCGTCTTCTGTTTGAAACCCTGAATCGCAGCCCCAGCTTCGCCCTGGCGGTGGTCGACGCCGACCAGCGGGTGGTGATGGTCAACGGCAGCCTCTGCGAACGTACCGGCTTCGAGCGGGACAGCCTGGTGGGCTCACCGGCCTCGCTCTTCTGCACACTCCCAGACACGGTATGGACCGCCCAGGCCAATGACGCTTCAGCCGCTGAGCCGTTGGTGCGCAGCGAACTCCTCACCCTGCGGCACCGGGATGGCCGCACGCTCCAGGCTCCTGCCGAGCTCTGGCGCCTGCCATCGTCCGTGGAGATCGGGGCGTTGCTGGTGGTGCTGCCGACGCTTCTTCAGGCCTGATCCGGCCGAAGCAGGGCCCTGAGTCGGCGGGCCAGGGCCTCCAGCGGGGCGCCCTGGGGCGGACAGCTGCTGCGCAGGCCCGTGGCCCCATCCATCCAGACCGGATGGCTCCCCTGCCAGAGCAGGGGGTCGTCGTCCCTGCGGCACCAGGCGAGGGTGAGGTTGAGCTCCTCACCGCTGCGGTAGATCTCCAGTTCGAGGTCGTCCTGGGGGACCCGCTCCCCCTCGGGTGTGCGCGCTTCCAGGCGCAGGCAGAGATCCAGGCTCTCCTGACCGAGGGGCTCCGCCTCCGTTGCCGTAGCGCCGTGGGCCGCCAGTACCACGGCATGGCGCAGGGGCTTGCGGCAGAGATCGGCCGCCGCCGCCACCAACCGACTCAGGTCGGTGTTGGCGCTGCCGATCGAAGACTCAGGCGACGGCATGGATCGCCATCAGCTCAAGGGTCAGAGGACCGGAGCGGAAACCTGGGTTGTCCGAGCCGTCGTCTCCGAACTTCGAGTGCAGGATCTGCAGCCGGGTGATGCGCCCCGGATCGAAGCGCAACGGCAGGCCCAGGGGGAGCGTCTCGATCGGCTTGGCCCGGATGGAGGGTCGTAGCTGATCGAACGGAATCCGCAGCCGGCAAGGCCCGTCGACGGCGGTGGCGAAATTGGCCACCCAGCGCACCCCGCCGGGAATCAACTCGGTGAGGCCCGCCACCCCATCGGCACAGGCGACGGCCAGCTTGTAGTGGCGCCCATCCCCCTGCAATTCCAGCTCAAACGCGGCCTGATCGGAGAGATCCAGGGGTGGGGAGAACACCGGCGACCGGCAGCTCACGAAACCGCCGCCCTGCTCCACCACCTCAGCCTCCAGCCGCAGCCCGCGGCTGCTGACCGTGCAGCTGCCGGTGCTCCGGCCGCCCATCACGGTGTCGTTGAGGGCATGCCAGCCACTGAAGCCATCGCCATTCACCACCAGCATGGGTCGCCTCAGCGGGGGGGGAGGCCCGCGGCGGCGGCGGCATCGGCGAGGATCACCACCTCACCCGCCGGACGTACCAACCGGGCAGGGGTGCGCTCGGCGGGCTCGCAGGGATCGAGCAGCCGGGCGAGCGCCTGGCGTTTGCCGGCGCCACTGACCAGAAAGATCACCCGGCGGGCAGCCGAGAGCACTGGAGCGGTGAGGGTGATGCGGGGCAGACCCTTGCCTTCGCCGATGGTCACGGGGTGCTCGGGAACAGGGAGGCGGTGTGCCCGTCGTCGCCAAGACCCAGCAGCACCACATCGAAGCGGGGCAGCAGGCCGGGGCAGAGCAGCGCCAGTTCCGCCGCATAGGCCACGGCACTGGCCTCAGGGCTGGGGCGGTCGGTGGGCACCGGATGGAACCGGGCCCGACTGGCGGGCGGCTGGGCGAGCAGCGTCTCTCGCAGCATGCGGGCATTGCTGGAGGGGTCATCGGCCGGCACCCAGCGCTCATCCCCCAGGAGCACATCGACCCGCTCCCAGGGCAGATGCTCCTTGGCCAGTCGGCCGTAGGCCGCCCGGGGGGTTTCACCTCCCGCCAGGGCGATCTGGGCCCGGTCCCGCTCGGCCAGGGCCAGGTCGATGCCCGCGGCGATCTGTTCGGCCGCCTGGCGGGCCAGCTCCTCGGGGCTGGCAGCAACGATCAGGTGGTAACGGGTGCTGGGTTCGGTCAATCGAGCCATTCGGTATGGAACGCGCCGGGGCGGTCCGTGCGTTCATAAGTATGGGAGCCGAAGCAGTCCCGCATCGCCTGCACCAGGTTCTGGGGCAGTCGGCCGCTGCGGTAGCTGTCGATGTAATCCAGGGTGCTGCTCAGGCAAGGCACGGGGATGCCGGCCAGTGCCGCCCCCGCCACCACGTCGCGCAGGCCCTGAAGCCGCTGGTTCACCTGGACGGCGAACCAGGGATCCAGCATCAGGTTGGGCAGGGAGGGATTGGTGCTGTAGGCGTCCTGGATGCGTTGCAGCAGCCGGGCCCGAATGATGCAGCCGCCCTTCCAGATCTGGCCGATGGCCGAAAAATCGAGGTTGTAGTCGTGGAGCTTCGAGGCCTCCTGCAGCAGGGCCATGCCCTGGCCGTAGCTGGCAATGCAGGCCAGGATGCAGGCGTCCCGCAGCGGTGCCATGCCGGTGGCTGGCTCCCCCAGGGGGAAGCTGTGGGGAGCGGGGCCGTGCAGCACCGCTTCAGCCGCCATTCGCTCACTGCGCAGGGAGCTCAGCACCCGGGCGTTGAGGGCGGCGTAGATGGTGGGGACGGGCACCCCCATCTCCAGGGCGCTGACCACGGTCCACAGGCCGGTGCCCTTCTGGCCGGCGGCATCGACGATCAGCTCGACCAGATCGCCACCGCTTTCGGGATCCTTGGTTCGCAGGCACACCTCGGTGATCTCCACCAGGAAGGAGGCGAGTTCTTCGGTCTGGTTCCAACCGCCGAGCACATCGGCCATGGCGTCGCCATCGAGGCCGCCGATGCGCTTCATCAGGTCGTAGGCCTCGGCCAGGATCTGCTCGATGCCGTACTCGATGCCGTTGTGGACGGTCTTGACGAAGTGTCCGGCGCCGCCGGGGCCGATGTAGGTGACGCAGGGGCCGTCCTCCACCTGGGCGGCCATCTTGGTCACCAGGCTCTCAATGGCGTCATAGGCCGCCTTGGTGCCGCCGGGCATCATGCTCGGCCCCTCCAAGGCCCCCTTGGCGCCGCCGGAGACCCCCATGCCGATGTAGCCGAAGCTCTTGCTCTCCAGCTCCTTGACGCGCCGCTCGGTGTCAGTGAAGAGGGAGTTGCCGCCATCGATCAGCAGATCGCCTTCTTCAAGCAACGGCGAGATGCTGGCGATGGTGGCGTCCACCGGAGCGCCCGCCTTGACCATCATCAGGATGCGGCGGGGCCGCTCCAGCGCCCCCACGAACTCTTCCAGGGTGGCGGCGCCCACGATGTCCTTGCCGGCACCGCGTCCGGCCAGGAAGTCCTCGGTCTTGGCGTAGGTCCGGTTGTAGACAACGCTCGAGAACCCGTTTCTCTCGGCATTGAGGACCAGATTCTCCCCCATCACGCCAAGGCCGATGAGTCCGAAATGCGCCTTGCCCATAGGACCGAGGTCTCCTTGATTCGTTGGCAGTGTGGCCAGCGGTCGGCGCCTCGTCGGTGTCCCGGGGAGGGATGTCAGCAACTGCTGGCCCAGCCCCCCCCCCTGACGCGCGGTTCAGATGACCGTGCCGTCGGCAATGGTGCCGTTTTTGACCACCACCACGATGCCGTTGCGGATGTAGAAGTTGAGCTCCGGACGGTCGGCTTCCTCCACCCGGTCCTTGTTGACGATGGTGACGTCGCGGCCGATGCGCACGTTCTTGTCGAGGATGGCCCCCTTGACCGTGGTGCCCCTGCCCACGCCGATCGGTGTGCCTCCCCGCTCGCGCAGCACCAGCCGCTCCTCCGACGACTCGAAGAAGTCGGCGCCCATCACCAGGGTGTCCTGGAGCACCACCTCATCTTCAACGCGGGAGCGAACCCCCAGGACGCAGTGGTGGATGCTGCAGGCCTTGAGCAGGGAGCCTTCGCCGATGATCGATTGGGTGACCTGGGCGTCCTGCAGCTTGCTGGGGGGCAGGTAGCGGGGCCGGGTGTAGATCGGGAACTTCTCGTCGTAGAAGGAAAAGGCCGGGTTGGGCTGCTCGGTGAGGGCCAGGTTGGCCTCATAGAACGCCCCGATCGTGCCGATGTCCTCCCAGTAGTCGTCGAAGAGGAAGGTCTGCAGATGGTCCCCTTCCCGCAGGGAGGTGGGGATGATCTCCTTGCCGAAATCCGTGGACCCCGGATTGCTGGCCAGCAGGTTGAACAGGGTGTTGCGGTTGAAGACGTAGATCCCCATCGACGCCAGGAAGGGTCGCTTGACGGCCTCTTCGGCCGACAAACCAAGGCTTTCGGTGTTGACCCGCATCGCCTCTAGGGACGCCCCAGTGGGCTTCTCGCTGAACTCCAGGATGCGGCCATCGGAGGAGGTCCGCATCAGGCCGAAGCCCTCGGCCTGGGCCCCATCCACCGGCAGGGCACCCACGGTCAGGTCAGCGCCGCAATCGATGTGGTGCTGGACGAATTTGCTGTAGTCCATCCGGTAGAGCTGGTCACCGGAGAGGATCAGGTAGTGGTCCACATCCCACTCCTGGAACAGCCACTGGTACTTGCGCACCGCATCGGCGGTGCCCTCAAACCAGCTGGGGCTGTCGGGGGTCTGCTGGGCGGCGAGCACCTCGACGAACCCCTGGCCGAAACCGGCAGAGAGGTTGTAGCTCATCGTCAGGTGACGGTTGAGCGAGGCGCTGTTGAACTGGGTCAACACGTAGATCTTGTTGATCTCCGAGTTGATGCAGTTGCTGATGGGAATATCGATCAGGCGGTACTTGCCCGCGAGGGGCACGGCGGGCTTGGCCCGCATCTTGGTGAGGGGATAAAGGCGTGTTCCCGCCCCGCCTCCCAGAATGATGGCCAGAACGCGTTTCATGAGCCCAGTCCTCGGTCCTTGGCTGGCCAGACCGTACTGGAGCGCGGTGACGCGGAGCGCGCTGCGGCGGCAACTCGGTTCATGTTCCGTTGCAGTGGATTGTTGGGCTGGGAGCGGGTGACCCCGTGCTCCCCTGGGGGGAGGCTCAGGCCTCCGGTGGGTCGTCGTGAAGCTCGAAGAGGTCGCGCAGGACACCCATGGAGGCCAGTCGCTGCTGGCGGGGCTGGGGGGACCGCAGCTTGGTGACCGGGGTGTGCAGGATCTTGTTGATGATTCCCTTGCTGAGGGCTTCAACCACCTTCCGCTCCCGGGCGGAGAGGTCGGGGCCCATGCGACTCAGGGCCTTCTGGAGCTCCTGCTCCCGGATGTCCTCCAGCTGCAGGCGCAACCGGTTGACCAGGGGCACCGCCTCGAGGCCGTCCCACCATTCCAGGAACAGGCGCGATTCCTCGGCCAGCAGCCCCTCGGCCTCGGCGGCCATCTCCCGGCGGGCCTCCTGGTTGCGGGCGACCACCTCCTGGAGGTCGTCGACATCAAAACTGTCGACACCCGACAACTCGGCCGCATCCGCACTGATGTTGCGGGGCACACCGATGTCGATGAGCATCAGGCTGGAACGGCGGTTCAGCCCCTCCAACCGGCGGGCCGTGATGATCGGCTCCTCGGCACCGGTGCTGGTGAACACCAGCGAGCAGGTGCTCAGGCAGTGGTCGAGGTCGTCCAGGGGACGGCACTGCACCGGTAGGGCGGGGAAATCGGCCGCCAGAGCCTCCGCACGGGAGACGGTCCGGTTCAGCACCACCACGCCCCGGCAGCCCTTGGCCTGGAGGTGTTGAAGCAGCAGGCGGGCCATGCGGCCCGCCCCCACCACCGCCACCTGTTCCTGGTCGAGGGGCACCAGTTCGTCCCGGCCGCGGGCCTGGCCCACCTTGAGCTGGGCCAGCTCCACGGCCGCCGAGCTGATCGACACCGCACCGGTGCCCAGGTTGGTTTCGGTGCGCACCCGCTTACCGGTGCTCACCGCCTGGTTGAGCAGGCGGTTGAGAATCGGCCCCACGGAGCGGTGCTCCTGGCCCAGGCGCACCATCTTCTTCACCTGGGAAAGGATCTGACCCTCCCCCAGCACCAGGCTGTCGAGGCCGGCGGCCACCCGTAGCAGGTGGCCCACCGCCTCCTCGTGGTGGTAGGTGAACAGATGGGGACGCAGCTCCTCCACCGCCAGCCCGGACTGCTGGCTGAGGAAGTCACCGACGGCGCTGATGCCCCGTTCGGGATGGCGCAGGAGGGTGTAGATCTCTAGCCGGTTGCAGGTGCTCAGGATCGAGGCCTCGATCACCTGTTCATCCGCCCGCAGCCGCTGGAGGGAATCCTCCATGGTCTGCTCGGGGATGCTCAGGCGCTCGCGGATTTCCACCGGAGCCGTGCGATGGCTCAGACCGACGACGGCGATGTGCATGGAGGCGGGCTCCGAGGTCCGGGCTCTGGGGGATTCAGCGCAGGGCGATGCTCTTGGCGCCCTCCTTGATATGCACCGTATCGGTGAAGCGGGCGCTGCGGTCAAGGGAGCTGATGATCAGGCTGCTGGTGCGGGTGCAGTCGGGCTCGAACACGACGCCTTTGAACAGCAGGCCGGGGGTGATGCCACTGCCGGCGAAGACGACGTTCTCACCGGAGGCCAGCTCCTCGGCCTCATAGACCTTGTCGACGTCGGTGATGCCCATCTCGTTGAGGCGGGCGATGTTGCCCTCCTTGGTGTAGTCGGCCCACTCGGTGGTCTGGGCGACGGCGGGGTCATACACCAGCTGGCCCTGGAAGTGGCCGCCGAGGCATCGCAGGGCGGCGGCGGAGATGACGCCCTCGGGGGCGGCGCCGATGCCCATCAGGCAATGGGTGCCGGTGCCGGCGAAGCCGCAGGCGATGGCAGCCTGCACGTCGCCGTCACTGATCGGCTTGACCCTGGCGCCTGTGGCGCGGATTTCGGCGATCAGGCCCTTGTGGCGGGCGCGGTCCATCACCACGATCACCAGATCGCTGGCGGGCATGCCCAGGCACTCGCTCAGGATGGCGATGTTCTCGGTGGCACTCTTGCGGATGTCCACCTTGCCCTTGGCAGCCGGCGGCGCTGCCAGCTTCTTCATGTAGAAGTCGGTGGCGGCCAGCACGGCCATCGAGCCGTCCTGGGCGTTGGCGCAAAGGTTGGTGCCTTCGCAGGGATCGACGGCGAAATCGACGCCGGGGCCGCTGCCGCTGCCGACTTCCTCGCCGATGTAGAGCATCGGGGCTTCATCCCGTTCGCCCTCACCGATGACGATGCGGCCCTGCATGGCGATGCTGCCCATGCGGTGGCGCATGGCCTCCACGGCAGCGGCATCGGCTTCGTCCTTCTTGCCGAGCCCGGTCAGGCGGGCAGAGGCGATGGCGGCCTGCTCGACGACTTCGAGAAGTTCCTGGATGAGAGTGCGATCCACAACGGTCCGGCGGGGGGGGAGGGCCTCAACGAGGGGCCGGTACGCCGGAGGCGGACCGCAAGCAAAGCGGGGAAAGATCCAGCCGCTGCAAGGCCTCTCGGAGTCGAAGCGGGGCCATCGTATCAGCGCGCCCGGGAGCCCCTCGGGAGCCCCGAGGTGGGCCGCTCCTTACAATCCCTTCATTCTTCCGCTGCGGTGGCCGTCCATGAGCACCAAGCCCCTGGTGATCTCCCCGTCGATCCTCTCCGCCGACTTCTCCCGCCTCGGTGACGACGTCCGCGCCGTCGATGCCGCCGGTGCTGACTGGATCCATGTTGACGTGATGGACGGCCGCTTCGTGCCCAACATCACCATCGGCCCACTGATTGTCGAGGCGCTGCGGCCGGTGACGACCAAGCCCCTCGATGTTCACCTGATGATCGTCGAGCCCGAGAGATACGTGGCTGATTTCGCCAAGGCGGGCGCCGACATCATCAGTGTCCAGGTGGAGGCCTGCCCCCACCTGCATCGCAACCTGAGCCAGATCAAGGACCTGGGCAAGATGGCCGGTGCCGTGCTCAACCCCAGCACCCCCCTCGACACCCTCGAGTACTGCCTCGAGCTCTGCGATCTGGTGCTGATCATGAGCGTCAACCCTGGTTTCGGCGGCCAGAGCTTCATTCCCTCCCAAGTGGAGAAGATCCGCCAGCTGCGCCGCCTCTGCGACGAGCGCGGCCTCGATCCCTGGATTGAAGTTGACGGTGGCGTCAAGGGCAGCAACGCCTGGCAGGTGATCGAGGCGGGCGCCAACGCGATCGTCAGCGGCTCGGGCGTCTTCGGCCATGCCGACTATGCCGAGGCCATCACCGGCATCCGCAACAGCCGCCGTCCCGAACCGGCCCTGGTCTGAAGTCGCCCGCTTGGCAACGGGCCCCAGCCCTCGAGGCGAGGGCCTCACCAAGGCGCTCGGTCCATGAAAGCGAGGCAACGGGTAGGGAAGGGGTCCGAAGCGGGAGAAGGTCAGCCGCAGCGCCGGTCGTCCGGCGCGATGGATCTCCATGGTGCCCAAGGACTTGACGGGCCCCATCCAGGGCCCCCAGGAGGTTGGAACCACAGGCTGACCCGGCTCCTCAATCCCGAAGACCACGCCGCTGGTTCCCTGGAAGCCGTCGGCAGGCTGCCACCAGGCCAACCCTCTGGCATCGGGTTTGAAGGTGGTGAACGCCACCGTGTGCACGCGGCCCAAGGCCAGGGACAGGACGCCCGGAAGGTCGTAGCGGTTGGCGGCAATCAGCTGGGCCTCCTGGAGCGCCTGCCACAGGGCGGGGTGACGTTGCAGATCCCGGCGCAGGCTGTCAGGCGGCATCAGCTGCGTTGAGGTGTCAAGCCCGGCAGGCAGCCAGTGGTCGAACACCCCCCAGCGCACCTGGGTCGCCAGGATGAGCTGCAACGGCGGCAGGACCAGGGCCGTTTCAGCCCAGCGAGCCAGTCAGCGGCGAGGGGCAGCAGCCGCCACCAGGCCGGCACCAGCCAGCTCGCGAGCACATGCATCCGCCCGGCCAGGGCCTCGAACACCACCAGTTGGGGCAGCACCAGCCAACGCAGCAGCTGTCTGGAACCGGCGGCATCGTCCCGGCCCGATCGGGGCAGCAGGGCCAGCAACAGGACGACGCCGAGCGTGGGGAAGAACAGCACCAACTGGGACAGAAGCAACAGGGGGGGAGAGGCCAGCGGGTAACTGGACCCCTGCATCGATCCGGCAGCCCTGGAAGAGAAAGGAAACCCAGCCATGGTTCGCATGCCAGAGCCAGAGAGGCGCCGACACGCTCAGCCAGACCAGCCATCCCAGAGCTGGCCAGGGACTTCGGTAGAGGCTGCGCCGATGGGGAGAGCCCAGACACCAGCCCAGCAGCGACAGAAGCACCAGAAAGGAGTGGTACTTCCCCAGGGTGACGAGGCCCAGAAGGAACCCAAGCCCCACGGCTTCGTCCGCTGTGCCCGGAATCACCTTCGGGTGTCGGGACAGCCACCAGAGGAGTGCGGCCAGGGCCAGCAGCAAGGGGCTGTCCGGCAGCAGCAGGACGCCTCCACACAGCAGAAGCACCGGACAGAGACTTCCCAGGAGGGCACTCAGCAGAGCCGCGCGCTGGCCGAACCAGCGTTGTGTCGCCCCGGCCTGCAAGGCGAGGGCGACGGTATAGCTCAACAGGGATGTCACACTCAGGGTATGGATCGATCCCCCCAGCCGCTGGCCGGCCCAGGCCCAGAGCCCCATAGCGGCGGGATGGTCGAACTAGCTCAGGGCCGGATGCTGCCCATAAAAGCTGTACTAGGCCTCGTCGTAGCCCGGAGGCAGGATGGCGGACAGGGCCAGCCTGAAACCCAGCCCCACCAGGAGAACCAGGGGGATGCGCAACCGTGGTGCGAGGAACCCTCGACACCAGGCAGGCAGCGTCCTAGTCACCGAGGAACCAGCCGTAACTGTGCAGGCCGATGCCGAGCAGGTTGACACCGATGTAGCAGACGGCGATCACCACCAGGCCTGCGGAGGCCACGATCGCCGGCCTCCGTCCCTGCCAGCCGCGGATCAGCCGGGTGTGCAGGTAGGCCGCATAGACCAGCCAGCAGATCAGGGCCCAGGTCTCCTTGGGATCCCAGCTCCACCAGCTGCCCCATGCCTCATTCGCCCAGACCGCACCACTCACCAGACCCACCGACAACAACAGGAAGCCCACTGTGATCGTGCGGTAGCTGAGGCTGTCGAGCTGTTCGCTGATGCGGAAGCTGCTGCTGCTCAGGGCCATCGCGCCAGGTCCGTCGCTGGCCAGCTGGGCCTGGCGGAAACCGCCGCTGCCGATCGAGCTGCCGCGCAACTCCAGATCCTGGTTGCGGTCGACGAACAACACCGCCACCGACAACAGGGAACCCACCAGCAGGGCGGCATAGCTGACCATGATCACGCTGACGTGCATCACCAGCCAGCTGGAGCGCAACGCCGGCACCAGGGGAGAGGCCTCCTGGAGGCGGTCGGGCAGGGCGAAGCTGGCGAAGGCCACGCAACCCAGACCCATCGGGGTGGCTGCCGCCGCCACCAGGGGGTTGGGCCAGCTGCGTTCCACCAACAGCTGGGTGAGGGTGCAGGCCCAGGCCAGGAAACAGAGCGATTCGTAAAGGTTGCTGATCGGGAAGTGGCCCGACTCCCACCAACGCAGCACCAACTGGGCCGTCAGGCAGAGGTTGGCAGAGGCCACCAGCATCCTCACCACCGGGTTGCTGCGGCCGCCGCTGACGGACCAGAAGGCGATGGGCAACACCAGCAGCAGCAGGGCAAAGGCGGCGAGACCAAGACCGATGACTGGATCGTTCACCAGGGTGCTATTCGAAACCAATCCACTCTGCCGTGTCGTCTGGCGGGTGGGGACTCAGCGGCTGGCCTGGCGCAGCAGCCAGAGACCACCGGCGAGCCCGATGATCACGGGCAGCCAAGCCGCCATGAAGGGCATCAAGGTGCCCGTGACCCCCAGGGAGCTGAAGATGAAGGACATCAGGTAGTAGCCGAAGATCAGCAGCACACTGATGCCGAAACCCTGGCTGCGGCTGGTGCGGGAGTTGGGCCGGACCCCCAGGCTGCTGCCGATCAACCCGAACACCAGACAGATGGCCGGGAACGCGAACTTCTCCTGGATGCGCACCCGCAAGCGTCGCGCCTCCTTGGTGTTATTGGCCTCCAACAGGAGCCGTTCCGCCGTGAGCGCCTGTCCGACGGTCATGGTGCTGGCGTCGGTGGGCAGCTGGGCCACCTCAATCGGATCCCGGGTGAAGGGGTAGAGGTAGCGGTCGAAGCTGGCGGAGGTGGTGGTACCAGTGGCGACATCGATGTTGGTGATCCGGCCATTGGTGAACTCCCACATCCCCTTGTCTTCATTCCATTTGCCAATCAGTGCCGTCAGCATCTGGCGATACCCTTCACGACTGAAGTCCAGCAACGTCACATCGAACATCACACCCTTGATGAATTTCCGGGCGAAAAAGATGTGGCTCAGCACTTTGACCGAGTCGCCATTCGGCAACTTGGCGTCGCTGAAGCGGGAGTAGAGGGCGTTATCGCTCTGCTCGGTAGCGATGGCCTTGCCAAGGGCTCGCTCCAGGCTGTTGGTGGCCTCAAGATTGGCCCGCGGTACGACCGCGTCATTGAAGACGAACGTGAGCAGGGACATCACCAAGGCCAGGGCCATGGCTGGCAGCACCATGCGACGGGTGCTCACCCCCACACTGCGCAGGGCGGTCAGTTCGCTGCTCCCCGAGAGGCGGCTGTAGGCCAGCAGGGTGGCCATCAGGGTGGCCATCGGGAAGGACAGCACCAGAAAGGAGGGCAGCCGCAACAGCAGCACCTTGACGGCCGCCAGCACCGGCAGGCCCGACTCGGCGACCCGGCGCACCAGTTCGAACACGGCTCCCACCGAAAGGGAGACAGCCGTGAAGGCGGCGATGCCGAACAGCAGGGGGCCAAGTTGCTCCTGCAGCAGCCAGCGATCCAGCAGGGGAAGATCGCGCCATCGTGGTGTTCGCTTCCAGTCCCGCAGCCGTTCACGGCTGGGCAACTGCAGCCAGGTGGGGCGCTTCTCGAGCAGGGCTACCTTCAAAGCTGAAAGCCCTCACCGAGGTAGTGACGCCGCACCAGGGGATCGTTGGCCACCGACAGGGAAGGACCGGACGCCAGGATCTTGCCATCAGCAAGGATGTAGGCCCGGTCGGTGATCGCCAGGGTCTCCCTGACGTTGTGGTCGGTGATCAGCACCCCCATCTGACGATGGCGCAGGCTGTCGATCAAGGTTTGGAGGTCGGCCACGGCCATGGGATCCACCCCGGCAAAGGGTTCGTCGAGCAGCAGGTAGCGGGGACCGTGGTTTCCCACCGCTAGGGCCCTGGCCACTTCGCAACGGCGCCGTTCCCCGCCGGAGAGCTGGTAGCCGCGGCGGTACTGAAAGCTGCCCAGATGGAAGTCGTTGATCAGCTCCTCGAGGCGTTGGCGACGTCCAGCCGGGTCCGATCCGCTCTCCTGCAGGGCCAGCAGCAGGTTGTCTCGCACACTCAGCTGGCGGAACACACTTGCCTCTTGGGGGAGGTAGCCGATGCCGAGCCTGGCGCGGCGGGGCATCGGCAGATGGGCGACGGAGTCTCCATCCAGCAGCACCTCGCCACAGTCAGGCCGAAGCAGCCCGGTGATCAGGTTGAACGTGGTGGTCTTGCCGGCCCCGTTCGGACCGAGGAGCCCGACCACCTCACCCGGCTGAAGGTCCAGGCTCACGTCGCTCACCAGGGGACGGCCTGCAAGGGTGATCGCCACCCTCTCCAGTACCAGGCTCACGGCTTGGTGATGGCAGGCTTGGCGCTGCCCTGCTGCTGCAGGCGGAACTTGCTGAACACCTGCTTGCCGGCCGGTGGCTCCGCCACCATGCGCTCGCTGTCCAACTGGTAAACCAGGCGCTCCGCCCGCAGGCGTTGGCCATCGGTGTCGATGACGTCGACGTCGCCGGTGAGCACCAGACGCCCTTCGTTGCTGAAGTACTGGGCCTGGCGCGACGTCGCCGTCATGCCGCGATCGGCGTAGACGATGCGCACGTTCCCCGTGGCGGTGACGATGCCGTTCTGATTGTCGGCCTGCTGGCTATCGGACTCGATCGTGACCATGCCCGTGGCGGGAGCTTTCGCCCTGGGGGCCTGGGCAGCGACGGGACGGGACGGCAGCAGCAGCAAGGCGGCGGCAGCGAGCCCGGCGGCAAGCACGAACAACAGCGGGCGTTGGGGCAGGGCCAAGGTGGAAATCGTTCAGGCCTTGAGTGTGCTCAATGTACCGGCGACGTGCCCGCAGCTCGCGCCAGTTCCAGGCGCGGCAGGGGCAGGGAGTGGAGATCGCCCAGTTGCTGCAGGGCGTTGAGGCGCTCGGCTGACACCAGGCGCAGGGGAGCCAGCGCCAGGCCAAGGGCTTCATCGTCGCAGCGGCGCAGCCGCCCCAGGCCCTCGCCCATCAGCACCGTGGCGCCGTAACGGTTGTCCCGCTCCAGGTGAAATTCCGCCACGGCGATCTGCAGCAGGCCCTGCAGGACAGGACGCATGGGTCCCTGGGTCTCATGCCACAGCGCCTCAAAGCCGTCGTGGCAGGCATACCAGTCGGCGTTGTTGAAATCCGCCACCGCCTGCCGCAGGCGTGGGTCGGCCTGCAGCAGGGTCTCCTCGTCGGCGAGCAAGGAGCCGTCGCTCAACGCTTGGCGGGCTTTTTCACCGGCATCTTGCGCAGCCGGATCGACTCGGGCGTCACCTCCAGCATCTCGTCGGGGCCGATGTACTCCAGAGCCCGCTCCAGGGTCATCTGCACGGGGGACTGAAGGGTATCGAGCACCTCAGCGCCGGCCGAACGGATGTTGGTGACCTGTTTGGCCTTGCAGACGTTGAGTTCGAGATCAGGCGGGCGGTTGTGCTCGCCCACAATCATCCCCTTGTACACCTTGGTGCCGGGGGTGATGAAGAACTGGCCGCGATCTTCGGCACCCTTGAGGGCATAGAAGGTGGCGGTGCCTTCCTCAAAGGCAATCAGCACGCCGTTGCGGCGGGCGTCGAAGTCCCCCTGCATCGGCCGGTAGTCGAGGAAGGAGTGGCTCATGATGCCTTCGCCGCGGCTGGCGCGGATGAACTCACCACGGAAGCCGATCAGGCCCCGGGAGGGCACCACAAACTCCAGCTGGGTGCGCCCATCACTGGTGGCCTCCATGTTCTGCATTTCACCTTTGCGCATGCCCAGCTTCTCGATGCAGCTGCCCACCGCTTCCTCGGGCACATCCATCACCAGGGTTTCGAAGGGCTCGTGGGGCGTGCCATCGATGGTGCGGAAGATCACCTGGGGCTGGGAGACCTGAAACTCGAAGCCTTCGCGGCGCATCGTCTCGATCAGGATG